>WHTS01000047.1:0-19890 GCA_009377585.1 Betaproteobacteria bacterium | reverse complement strand
GGTGGTGTGGTTTTCGCCCGGGGTGGTGTGGTCTTCGGTTGAACGACGCATCACCGGACCGATGACCAGGTCCCGCGCCACGCTGGCGACGTGCAGCGGTGCGCACATCCTGCACGACGGCCTGACCGACGTGCTTTACGTGCTGCTGCCGGTGATCGCGCAAACCTTCGGGCTGAATTACGCGCAGATCGGCTTCATCCGCTCGGCCAACAAGGCAGCGCTCGCGGTGTTTCAATTGCCCGCGGGGCTCCTCGCCGAGCGCTATGGCGAGCGCAGCCTGCTCGCGCTCGGCACCGCCTGCGCCGGCATCGGCTTCGTCGCGCTCGGTTTCGCATCCGGCTTCGTCGCCATCCTGGTGGCGCTCTTCATCGCGGGCCTCGGTAGCGCATTCCAGCACCCCTTGTCCTCCTCGATGATCTCGAACGCCTACCCGGTCGACGGACGGCGCATCGCGCTGGGGACGTACAACTTCGCCGGCGATGTCGGCAAGGTCGGGGTGGCAAGTCTCTTCAGCGTGCTGATCGCCGCCGGCATGGGCTGGCAGGCACCGGCCATGGCAACCGGTGTGGTTGCCATGGCGGCGGCCGTGATCTTCTATGCGCTGTTGCGATCGGCCGGCATCGGCAACCGCCCGCCGCGCCTTCGTTCGAGCGTCGCCGAGCACGGCAATGGTGGCTGGGGGTTGAGCAATCGCGAGGGATTCATTGCGCTCACCGCGATCGAGATCGTCGACTCGTCCATGCGCAGCGCCTTTCTCACCTTCGTCGCCTTTCTCATGCTGGCGAAGGGCCTGCCGGAGGGCTGGGCGCTCATGTCGGTACCCCTGGCCGCGGCCGGTGGCATGGCGGGAAAGCTCGCCTGCGGCTTTCTCGCCGAGCGCTTCGGACCGGTGAGAACGATCGCGGTCACGCAAGCGACCTGTGCCGCCGGCATCGTCGCGCTGGTCTATCTGCCCGGGCTATCGGCGTATGTCCTGCTGCCGCTGGTGGGGCTCGCCTTGAACGGCACTTCGTCCGCGCTCTACGGGACCGTCGGTGACGTGGTCGAGCCGGAAAAGGTGTCGCGCGCCTTCGGCCTGTTCTACACCGTGGGATCGAGCTGCGGCGTGATCGCACCGCTTGCCTATGGCGTGCTCGCCGACCAGGTGGGCATCGAAACCACCGTGCTCTGCATCGCCGCCGTCACGGCCGTGTTCCTGCCTGCCACGCTCTGGCTCAAGCGCAGCCTCGGGCCCAAGCCGCGGCCGGCGTTCGGTTGAGCCTGCCAGCGCTCGCGTCAAAGCAGGTCGTTGAAAGACCCGCGCGAGTGTGCCAGCATGCGGGGCGCACTTGCAGCATCGGCGGCACTATCGCCGCGCAGAAAGCGACATTTCAATTTCCCTCACCCCCTGCCCCTCTCCCGGAGGGAGAGGGGAGCAAGATACATCGTCGGAGGACTCGCCATGGCGTCCAAGTTCATGCTGTGCAGCTTCAAGACCTGCCCCTGGGTGCAACGCGCGGCCATCGTTTTGCAGGCGAAGAAGATCGCCTATGACATCACCTACATCGACCGCGACAACCGCCCCGATTGGTTCCTTGCGGTCTCGCCGCATTCCAAGGTTCCGGTGGTGGTGATCAACGAAAAGGAAGCCCTGTTCGAATCCAACGCGATCGCCGAGTACCTGGACGAGACCGTCGCGCCTCGGCTGCATCCCGAGAACGCCCTGGCGCGTGCGCGCAATCGCGCCTGGACGGACTTCGTGCCGAGCTTCGCCAGCACGATTTCGAGCACGATGTACTCCGATTCGGAAGACGAGTTCAGGACCAAGGCCGCCAAGATCGCCGACCCCTTCGGCAAGCTCGAAGATGCCCTGGCCAAGCGCGGCAACGACGGGCCCTACTTCAATGGACCCAAGCTCTCTCTGGTCGATGCCGCTTATGCGCCGTTCCTGCAGCGCTATACGTTCATGGACCGGCTGCGCCCGCTGGGCGTCATCGAGCGCTTCCCTCACCTTGCCGCCTGGCGTGAAGCGCTGCTGGCCGAAGCCGCGGTCAAGGCGTCCACGGTAGCGAACATCGACGCTGTGTGGCAGGAGAACCTGATCGTGCGCAAACGCTGGCTCGGCACGTTCGTCTCCAAGGACGTGATCGGCGCCGCGCTGGTCGAGTAGCGGCGCGAGATGAATCGGCTCGCATCGCTGCGCTCCACGGATGCGAGCCGCGTTCCGGCGTGTGCAATGCCAGCCAGCTCGCGAACAAGCTAAGAATGCATGATGCATCTAAGGCCGGGTGGATTTATTTCCATCGACTCATGAACCCATTTCGCATCGGCTTGTGTGCGCTGACTCTTGCCGCCGCGCTGGTCCTCACGGCCTGCCAATCGACGCTGAGCTTGTTCCAGCCGGACAGCGACATCCGGGTGGGCTATGATGATTTCGGCGGCATCGTGAAAAGCGCGAACGGCGCCGAAGCCGGCGTCTGGGTGATCGCGGAGACGACCGATCTGCCGACCCGGTTCGCCAAGATCGTGGTCACGGACGATCAGGGCCGCTATCTCATGCCCGACCTGCCGCAGGCCAGCTACCGCGTGTGGGTGCGCGGCTACCGGCTGGTCGATTCACCCAAGGTCGAGGCTCGCCCCGGCACGCGACTGGATCTCAAGGCAGTGCTCGCGCCGAGCCCGGCCGCGGCCGCCGAGTACTACCCCGCCATCTACTGGTACTCGCTGCTCGGGATTCCGCCCGCAGCCGAATTTCCCGGCACCGGCACCGGCACCAACGGCAACGGCATCGCCGAAAACATCGGCAGCCAGCAGGAGTGGCTCAACAGCGTCAAGACCAACGGCTGCATGTCGTGCCATGCGCTCGGCACCAAGGCCACGCGCACGCTGCCCAAGGACTTCACGCACTTCAAGTCCTCGACCGAGGCCTGGGCGCGCCGCATCGCATCCGGCCAGGCGATGAACAACATGATCAACGTCGCCAACCGCCTGGGCACCGAGCGCTCGCTGAGTCTGTGGGCGGACTGGACCGATCGCATCGCGGCCGGCGAATTGCCGTTCGCCCAACCGCAACGCCCGCAAGGCATCGAGCGCAATGTCGTGCTGACGCTGTGGGACTGGAGCCGTAACACCGCGTACCTGCACGACCTGATCGGCACCGACAAGCGCAATCCGCGCGTCAACAACTACGGCAAGCTCTACGGCTCGCCCGAGAACAGCACCGACTACGTGCCGGTGCTCGATCCGCTGCGGCACAGCGCGACCGAGCTGCTGCATCCGGTGCGCGATCCGAAGACGCCTTCGCATCGTAACGACCCGATGGCGCCGTCGCCGTACTGGGGCGACAAGCCGATCTGGGACGCCCAGACCAGCAATCACAATCCGATGATGGACGAGCGCGGGCGGGTCTGGTTCACCGCGCGCATCCGGCCGTTCGACAATCCCGACTTCTGCAAGAAGGGATCGAACCATCCTTCGGCGCGCGTGTTCCCGCTCGCACGCGCCACGCGGCATCTGTCAATGTACAACGCCGACAGCGGGCGCTTCACGCTCATCAGCACGTGCTTCCAGACGCACCACCTGGTGTTCGCCGAAGACGCGAACCAAACGCTCTGGACCAGCAGCGGCGGCGCCGGCAACCAGGTGCTGGGCTGGCTCAATCGGCGCGTGTTCGACGAAACCGGCGACGAAGCGCGCGCGCAAGGCTGGACGCCGTTCGTGCTCGATGCCGACGGCAACGGCCAGCGCGACCCCTGGGTCGAGCCCAAGGCGCCGCTCGATCCGGCCAAGGACAAGCGGCTGGCAATCGGCCTCTACGCCGTCGGCGTGAATCCGCAGGACGGCTCGATCTGGGGCACCGCGCTCGGTTTCCCAGGCTACGTCGTGCGCGTGCAACCCGGCCCCGATCCCACGCATACCGCGATCACCGAGATCTTCGAACCGCCGCTGCCCGGCTACGGTCCGCGCGGGGGCGACATCGATCGCAACGGCGTATTCTGGGCCTCGCTTTCGAGCGGCCATCTCGCGGCCTTCGATCGGCGCAAGTGCAAGGGCCCGTTGAACGGACCGAACGCGGCAACGGGCCGTCATTGCCCGGAAGGCTGGACGCTCTATCCGTTCCCCGGCCCGCAGTTCAAGGACGTGACCGACCCGGGCAGCGCCGAATCGAGCTATTTCACCTGGGTGGACCAGTTCGATGCTTCGGGCTTGGGGCGCAACGTCCCGATCGCGACCGGCAACCTGAGCGATTCGTTGCACGCCCTGGTGGATGGAAAATTCGTGAATCTCGTCGTGCCCTACCCGATCGGCTTCTTCACCAAGTGGGTCGAGGGGCGCATCGACGATCCGAATGCCGGCTGGCGGGGACGTGCGCTATGGACGACCTATTCCACCCGCACCATGTTCCACCTCGAAGGCGGAACGGCGAACCGGCCCAAGGTCGTTCGCTTCCAGATCCGTCCCGATCCGCTCGCCCGCTAGTGAATGTTGGGCACGAGGAGAACCACACCACCCCGGCGCTACGCGCCACCCCTCCTCATGAGAGGAGGGGAGACGATCAACGATCTTACAATTCGAGAGCAGTTCCGAATTTCTTCGCCAGCGCCTGCATCGCCTGCCACGTTTTGTCGTCGACGTCGATGCCGCTCTTCGAGCGCTCCTTCTCGCGCCGCCACTCGATCTCGCCGGGATAGAGCACCTCGCTGAAGCCTTCGGCTGGCGGCGTCGACTTGAGGTAAGCCGCGAAGTCCGTCACCTCGCGCTTGAAGGTCGCCAGATCGCGCAGGGCGCCGACATTGAAGCAGGCGATGAAGCAGCCATCGTTGTGCCGTCCGGTCGGCTCCACGCCGAAACCGAGCCCGGGCAGGATGCCGGACAGGATCTCGACGATGGCAGAGAGTCCGTAGCCCTTGTGGCCCTCGGCGCCGCCGAGCGGCAGCAGGATGCCGCCGCGGTCATAGTCGCCCGGATCGGTGGTCGGGTTGCCATCCTTGTCGAGGATCCATCCTTCGGGGATCTTGTCGCCGCGCGCCTGCGCGAGCTTGATCTTTCCGACCGCGACGCCGGAGGTCGCCATGTCGATCACGAACGGCGCGGGAAGATCGGACGGCACCGCGATGGTGATGGGATTGGTGCCGAGCCGTGCTTCCCGGCCGCCGAAGGGCGTGACCGCCTTGGGCGAGCGGCCGGAATCCGCCGTCATCAGCGCGATCATGCCGGCCTGCGCCGCCAGGATGGGATAGGCGCCCACGCGCCCGATGTGGCTCTGGCGATGCACCGTGGTCGCGGCCACGTTGTGCTTCTTTGCCTTCTCGATGGTGAGCTGCATGGCGCGCTCGGCCACCACGTAGCCGAAGCCCCAGTTGCCATCGATGACCATCGTGGTATCGGTCTCGCGCACGATATCGAACGACGCACCGGGCACGATGTGCCCCTTGCCGATGCGATCGATATAGGTCGGAATCTGGATCACGCCGTGGCTGTCGTGCCCGGCGAGATTGGCCGCGACCGAGTAGCGCGCGACTGCGCGCGCTTCCTGCTCGCTCGCTCCGGCGCCCTGCAGCAATACGGCGACGATGTTTCGCAGTCGATCGGCGGCAATGCAAGGCATGGCGGTTCTCCGTGGAACGAGGAACCGCCAGTGTAGGAAGAAAGCGCGCAACGCGAAAGAGCAAGAGGACGAAACTGCGGCCGTTCAGGGTTTCAGGCGAAGCAGCAGGGAGAAGGCGCGCGGCTCACTCTTGCACAGGAAGGCGCCTGCGCTCCTTCAGCAACCCGGCACACACCTCGGCAGCGACCGGCCGCGCCAGATAGTACCCCTGCACCTGGTCGCAGCCATGCTGCACCAGGAACGCGAGCTGGGCCGGATTCTCGACTCCCTCGGCAATCACCTTCAGTCCCAGGCTGTGGGCCATGGAGATCACGGCAAGCGTGATGGCGGCATCGTTCGCGTCCGTGGGGATGTCGCGCACGAACGAGCGGTCGATCTTGAGCGCGTCGAGCGGGAATCGCTTCAGGTAGCTCAGGCTCGAATAGCCGGTGCCGAAATCGTCGATCGAAAGCCCCACCCCGAGCCGCTTCAGGTACTCCAGCGTGCGCGCCGCCTCGTGCGGGTTCACCATGAGCGAGCTCTCGGTGATCTCGAGCTCGAGCAGGGAAGGATCGAGACCGTGCGTGTGCAGAATGCGACTGATGGTGCTGCCGAGATCGGGCGCGAGAAATTCGCGCGCCGACAGGTTTACCGCCACCGGCACCGGTTCGATGCCGGCCCGCCGCCACTGCACGAGCTGCCGGCAGACCGCGTTGAGCACCCATTCGCTGGCCTGCACGATGAGACCCGTCTCCTCCAGCACGGGGATGAACTCGGCGGGCGGCACGAGACCGCGCTCGGGATGGCGCCAGCGCAGCAGCGCCTCGACGCCGGTAATCATCCCGCTCGCGACCGAGGTCTTCGGCTGGTAGTGCAGCATGAACTCGTCGCGTTCCAGCGCGCGGCGCAGGCTGCCTTCGAGCGTCAGCAGCCGCAGCGCGCGCGCGCTCATGTCCGGGGTGTAATAGCGGTAGGTGTTGCGCCCCTCCTCCTTCGCGCGGTACATCGCCGCGTCGGCGTTCTTGATGAGCGCTTCCGGCTCGACGCCATCGTCCGGGTACAGCGTAATGCCGATGCTGGTCGTGACGAAAATCTCCGAGCCCGAGAGCCGGAACGGCGCCTTGAAGTTCTTCATGATCTTGTGCGCGACGACGCTCGCATCGTCGCGCGACGAGAGGTTGGCGAGCACCACCGCGAACTCGTCGCCGCCGAGGCGTCCGACGGTGTCCGACGCCCGCACCGAGGCTGCCAGGCGTTGTGAGACCTGACGCAGCAGCTCGTCGCCCACGTCGTGGCCGAGCGTGTCGTTGATGTTCTTGAAGCGATCCACGTCCATGAACATCACGCCAGTGATCCAGCGGTTGCGCTTGGCCTGCACTAAGGCCTGCTTCAGCCGCTCGTAGAACAACACGCGGTTGGGCAATTCCGTGAGCACGTCGAAATGCGCGAGGTGCAGAAGCTTGCGCTCGGCGCGGTTGCGCTCGGTGACGTCGTTGATCACCGTGAGCCAGACGCGCCGGCCGCCGCGCTCGAACGCCCGCGCATTCGCTTCGATGTCGATTGGGCGCCGATCCTTGGTCATGTGACGGCGCTTGACCTGAAGGATCGATTCTTGCGGGCGGATGTGGCCGTTGCGCTCGTTGGCGAGCCGCTCCGAGGGATCCCACAGGTCGCGCACGGTCATGCGCAGGAACTCCTCGCGCGTGTAGCCGTAATGATCCATTGCCGCCTGGTTCACCGTGACGATCGCGCGGGTCGCGTCGTCCCGCAACAGTATCGGCAACGGACACGATTCGAAGATATCGCGGTAGCGCTCCTCGCTCACCCGCAGTGCCTGCTCGGCCTGCTTGCGCTGAATGAACTGGCCGATCTGGCGGCCGATCGATCCGACCGTTTGCAGGAGGACCTCGTCGGGCTTGCGGACGTCGCGGGCGAAGAATTCCATCACCCCTATGGTCTCGCCGTCGGCGGTGATCGGAAACGACAGCGCGCTATGAAACCCGAATGCGAGCGCCGAGTGGCGCCGGTTGAAGGTGGTGTTGGTGCGCATGTCCTCGATCCAGTGCGGCTTGCCTTCGAACCAGGCCGCACCGATGAGGCCGCCGGGATTGTGCCCGCGCAGCCGCGTCCAGGGTACTTCTTCGCCGGGCCCGAACGGCATTTCGCAAGCACTCCACAAGGCGTTGCGAATGAGGGTGCGATCCGGCTCGCTCCAGCACCAGTGCGTGCCGTAGCACCACCCGGCCGACTCGCACATGGTTCGTATGAGGGCGGGCATCGCCTCCTCGACCGTCGCCCCCTCGGCTAGGACCTTGGCGACCGCGTGTTCCATTGCGCGCCGCTGCACCGAAAGCACGCGCTCGCTGATGTCCTCGATAATGCGGATGAAGAACTGCGGCTTGCCGGAGGCATCCCGCACCAGGGAAACAGTCCGGTTCACCCAGACGGTGGAGCCGTCCTTGCGCACGTAGCGGCGCTCGGAAGCATACGACTGCATCGCCCCGTCGACCAGCTGCTGATGGAAGTTGCCGCGGTCACGGTCGGTGTCGCGAACGTCCGGGTGCAGGAGCTCGCGACCGCTGCGAGCGAGCAGCTCGGCCTCGCTGTAGCCGAGCATCTCGGTGAGGGCGCGGTTCGCGCGCAGGATGCGGCTGTCGGCGAATGCCGTGTGCATGATCCCGACCGGTGCGCTGTCGAACGTGGCCCGGTAGTTCTCTTCCAGCGAGCGGCGCGCCGAGATGTCTTCGATCACGCGAATGAAGTACATCGGTTTGCCGGCCGCATCCCGGGCCAGGGAAACGGTGCGGCTCGCCCACAGCACGCTGCCGTCCTTGCGCAGGTAGCGCTTCTGCTCCTGGAAGTTCTGCAACTTGCCTTCCCACATGCTCGAGCGGAACTCTCTGCCCTTGTCCTGATCGTCCGGATGCGTGAAGCCGGCCGCGGGTTGACCGATGAGCTCGTTTTCTGCGTAGCCCAGCATCGCGCAGAAGCGCCGGTTCACTTTCAGGTAGCGGCCGTCCAACGAGGTGTGTACGATTCCGACCGCAACCTGATCGAAGGTCTCGTGATAGCGCCGCTCGTGCTCGCGCGCCTGCGCTTCCGCCTGTTCGCGCGCATGGCGCATGCGCAAGGCCGAGATGCCGAACGAAAGATCGGCCGCAAGCTCGCCCAGCATTGAGATCTCGTCGCCATCGAACGCATCGGCTTCGCCGGCGTTGAACTCGATGGCGCCGAGGATGCGACCCTCCGCGGCCAGCGGCACGGCAGCCGAAGACCCCCAGCCGAAGCGGGCCGCATGCTGACGCTGATTGACGCAGCGCGGATCGCCGAATACGTCGCGCTCGATAGCGGCTTCGCCACTGGCGACGACCTGCGCCATCTTGCCGCGGTAGCTGCCGTCGGCTGCCCAGACCTGCAGCGACGACATCGGCGGCGCATCCTCGTCGTAGCCCGCGTGCGCGGCCACGCACACCGGCCGCAGCGCATCCCCGGTCGCGAAGCCGATCCAGGCCGTCTTGAAGCCGCCGCAATCGACTGCAATGCGGCACACTTCCCGCAGCATCGCCGCCTCGTCGCTTGCATGCACCAGCACGCGGTTGCAATTGGCCAAAACCTCGCGTGTCCGGCGCAGCCGCTCGAGCTGGTCCTGGGTGCGCTTGCGCTCGGTGATGTCTTCGATCACCTGGATGAGGTAAGGGGCGTCGTTGGCGGCATCCCGGGCCAGCGTCACCGTGCGGTTGGTCCAGATCCACTGGCCATCGCGGCGAACGAAGCGCTTCTGCGCGGTAAAGTGGTCGATCTCGCCCGCGAGCAGGCGTTGGCGCAGCGGATCGTGCTTGTCGCGATCCTCGGGATAGGTGAGGTCGCGTGTGGTGAACTTGCGCAGCTCCGCGGCTGCATAGCCGAGCATGGCGCACAGATGCGGATTGGCTTCGAGGATGCGATTGTCGACCGTGGTCTGGGCGATCCCGACCGGAACCTGGTGGAAGATCGAGCGGTAGCGCACGGCCGCCCCGGCCTCGGCGGAGAGCATCCAGTCGCACGACCCGCAAGCCGCCCCGGGCTGCACCCCTTCTGCGGGCGCGGCCTCGGCGCTGTCCTCCAGTTCATTTGCTTGCTTGCTTTGCACCGCAACCTCGAATTTGCCTCGCAACCGCGCGGCGCCAGAGTCCATGAGCGCCATCAACGGCCGCGCCGGTGCAAAGCTTG
This sequence comes from Betaproteobacteria bacterium, assembly GCA_009377585.1. Lineage (NCBI taxonomy): Bacteria > Pseudomonadati > Pseudomonadota > Betaproteobacteria > Betaproteobacteria bacterium. The sequence goes on along the minus strand of WHTS01000047.1, from coordinate 10,115 downwards.
AACGAAGGTAAAGGGTGAGTGAGGGATGAAGGGTGAAGCTCGCTAACGCGCCCGCCACAGCCGAATGGTGTAGTTGCCCTTGCCCTTGGCGCGGTCGGAATGCCTCACTTGCGCGTAGTAGCGGCCTTCCACCAGGTCGGCTGCGATGCGAGCGTTGTAGGCCACGCCACTGTCGTCGTCCTCTGCGATCAGGGCGGTCGGGCTGTCGGGCCCGAACAGCTTCATCACCATGTTGGTGGGCCCTTTGGTATCGATGACGTGGCGCCCGGCGCGCTTGATCTCGAATGCGAACAGATCCTCCTCGCCGAACTGGCCGATGGCGGCCGTGGTGCGGCGGCGCGCATTGGGCTTGAGCTCCGTGGCCTCGGTCACGGTCGGCGCCGATCTGGGGTACATCTTCGCTCCGGCGATGAACTGTTTGTCGAGCGCGGACAAGGTTTCGTTCTGCTCGGTCGCGATCCCGTTCAGCGTCCACTCGGCCGGGAAGAAGTACAGCATGATCGATTCCGGATCGAAGATGGTGCCCTTGACCTGATCGGCGCTGTACTTGCGCAGGATGTTGTGCCGGGTGGTTGCCTCGTCCCAGAAGTTCGGCGACTGCGCGCATTCGCGTATGACGAGTTCCTCGTTCCACTGGATGCCGCCGGCCGGGTTCTGGTGCTCGTGCGCGAGGCCGATGGCGTGGCCGAATTCGTGCGCCGTGGTGCCGCCGTCCATGAAGCCCAGGTTCATGGTCGCTTCGTTGGCCGGAATGCCGCGGCAATCCGTGCCCACATAGCTCCATGCGCCATCGTTCGGATCGAAGCTGATGCGGATCTCGGCGTCGGGCCAGTCGCCGAACTCGAATTCCAGGTTGGCATGCTCGGCCCACCAGCCGGCCTGCTCCTGCACGACCCGGTGCTGCCCCGAGGTGCCGCCGAGAAAGCGCACCCGCAGCGTCGAACCGTTCATCCAGGTCTTGCCGATCGGCGCGATCGCACGCACGCGCCCGGCACGGCGCGCGGTTGCCTGCAGGCGCATCATGTCGCGGGGCAGGACACGATCAGTACAGACTCGGGCCCGCGGTGCTTTGGCTTGCTTGGCCATGGTCTCCTCCAGCGTTCGGTGGGCGAGCGGACTTGCGCTGGTAACGTAGATGTGGATGCAGGTGGAGTCAAGGAACTACTCGGCCACCGTGATCGCGACCGCACAGCAGACGGCGAGCACGAAGAAGACGAATGCCGCGGCCAGGTCCGTGCCGCGCCCCCGCGCGCGTTGGCGCAGAAACCGCCGTGGATGCCGTACGAGCGAAAACAGGTCCGGAAGGAACTGCGCGATCGGCTTCAACAAGCCATGCGCGCTGGACGATGGCTGCGCAGGGGCAGCCCCGGACAACGGTTCGGGTGGGCGCAGGCCGACGCTTGCGCGCGGCGCAATGCCGCGCCGTTCCAGTTGCCGGATCAGGGCCTCGGTATCGGCTTGCCAGCGCTTGTGGGAAAGCTCGATCGTATTGCGCGTATGCAGCGTGCGAATGGACGGGGGCAGGAGCTCGGCGTTCGGAGGCGCGGCATTCTCGACCAGCACCGGGACCAGAAGCGCGTCGGATTCCAGGGCGAGCTCGATTTCGCGGCGCACATAGTCGGAAGGATCGTCCAGGCGCCGGACGCCCTCCTCGCACAGATCGATCCAGTGCGGCCCCATGACGACCAGCACGGCGGTCGCGCCGGCGATCGCGTCCTCGATCGCGCGCTCGAAGTCCTCGCCGGCTTCGATCGTGTCGATGTCCCGGAAAACCTGCTCCGGGCCGAAATGGCTCGCCAGGCGGTCGAACAGCCGCCCGGCCGCAGCCGGCGCGTCCGCCCGGCGATAACTGAGGAAAATCTCGGGCAGGTGGGCCTCCCGCGCGCCCTCAGCTCGCCACCTTCTCCTTCTTCGCCTCGCCCGCCTTGACTGCCTCGCTCTTCTTCACCGGCGGAACCACCGGCACGATGCCGTTCATGAGCGAGGCCGGGATCACCTCGATCAGCTCGTCGACGCTGAACATGCCGTCGCCGCCCTTGTGCAGGGTCTTGTAGTCCTCGCCGAAGTAGTAGGTGTTGATGCGCCCGCGCTCGATGTGAAACACCTGGCCGTTGATGTAGTCGGCCTCGTCGAGGCACAGATAGGCGACCATCGGCGCGATGTATTCCGGTCCGCGCGGCAGCAGCGTGCGCTCGTACTCGGCCTTGGTCATGAGGCCGGATTCGAACTTGCGCCGGCGGTTCTCCTTCACCGCGTCGTTGACCGTCATGCGCGTATCGGCCGACGGACAGATCGCGTTGGCGGTGATGCCGTAGCGCGCCGCTTCCTTCGCGACAGAGCGCGTGAGCCCGATGATGCCGGCTTTGGACGCGCTGTAGTTGCACTGCCCGACCGAGCCCTTGAAGGCGTCGGAGGAGAAGTTGACGATGCGCCCGAACCCCGCCTGGCGCATGTACTTCACCGCGTGATGCGCCGTGTTCCAGTGGCCTTTCAGGTGCACGCTCACCACCGAGTCGAAGTCGTCCTCCGACATGTTCCAGATCATGCGCTCGCGCAGGTTGCCGGCGACGTTGACCAGGATGTCGATGGCGCCGAACTCGTCCACGCACTGCTTGATCATCAGCCCGGCCTTGAGATAGTCGGCCACCGAATCGTAGTTGGGAGCCGCGCGGCCGCCCGCCTTTTCGATCTCGGCCACGACCTCGTCGGCCGGCCGCTCCTCGGTCTTCTCGCCGCCGCGCCCTACGCCCGGATCGTTCACGATCACGCTCGCGCCCTGCCTGGCGAGCAACAACGCGACCTCGCGCCCGATACCGCGGCCGGCGCCCGTAACCACCGCTGCCTTACCCTTCAGATGCATCTCCTGCCTCCTGTCGACGATTCGCAAAGCGACTGGCAAGCCGCTTGCGCACTCATGCTATCCGGCTGGCGCTCGCGGCTGCGAACACCGGCCGCAGCCAAGCGGCATAGTATGCCCGGCGCCCGGGGTTGCCAATGCATAGTATGCCCGGCGCCCGGGGTTGCCAATGAACTGCGCCGGCCGTGCCGGCCCTCGGAACCGCATCCCGGCCCAGGCGGCGCTGTCGCCGCCCTGGCCTCACGGCCAGCCCGCCCAGGGGCCGCCCATTCGGGGATCGAGCGCCTCAGCTTCCGGTGAACTGCGCCGGCCGCCGTTCGGAGCTCGCCTTGACGCCCTCCTTGAAATCGTTGGTCGCGCGCAGCAGCGCCTGCTCGAATGCTTCGCGCTCGGTCGCCTCGCGGAACTCGTGCACCAGGTCCTTGTTCAGGCTCTCGCGCGTCGCCTGCAGGGACAAGGGGGCGATCTGCGCAAGCTCCGCCGCCATTTCCTGCGCCACCTGACGCACACGATCCTGCTCGGTCAAGCGGTCGGCGAGCCCCATGGCGACGGCTTCGTCGCCCGGAATGCGCTTGCCGGTGTAAGCAAGCCACTTGGCGCGCTGGTGTCCCACCAGCCGCGGCAAGGTCACCGTCATGCCGAAGCCCGGGTGATAGCCGAGCGCGGCGAAGTTGCACGCCAGCCGCGCCTCGTTGCAGGTGACCCGAAAATCGGCCACGAGCGCCAAGCCCAGTCCGGCGCCGATCGCGCTGCCGTGGACCGCCGCGATGATCGGCTTGCGCGTGGCCACCAGCCGCCGCGCCTCGTGGTAGAGATGACGCGGGCGCTGCACCGCCTTGCCGGCCGCCTCCTCCTCGATTCGCTTGCCGAGATTCGCGCCGGCGCAAAAGTGCTTGCCCGCGGCGGCCAATACGACTGCGCGGCAGTCCGGCTCCTCGTCGAGCGCCTCCAGGACCGAAGCGAGATTCGAGATCAGCTCGATGTCCAGGAAGTTGTTCGGCGGCCGCCGCATCTCCACCGTCGCGACATAGCCATCCATGCTCACGCCGACATCCTCGTTGCCCGCAACCATCGTCCGCTCCTTCGCTCGTTGATTCGTAGGAATGAGCCTGGATTCTATCGAGCTTTCGTATCGCTCGACCCGCTCGCGCTTCGCCGCGGTAATATCGGGCACAGGGGTTGCGCGGCGCGAGCCGACCATGCCAGCCGAACGCCAATGCGCCTCGCCACTATCAGTGTTGACCGCGTCGTGAGTCGGCTCGACAGAAGCCAGCCACCATTCATGAGTCGCGATCAGGGGTCGCCTTCCGTGGTGGATGCGCGGCGGGCCGCCGACGCAGCACAAGCTCGCTACCACGAACTGCAGCGCCGCAACGACGCCATGATCGCACGCCGGCGCGAGGCCATCGATCGGTGCGACTTGCCGCAGTCCCGCCGGCTCGCGCCCGAGCACCGCCATATCATTTCGGAGCTTCGCACCGCGGCGCATGACTGGAATCTCGCTGTAGCCCACCTGCTGGACGCGGAGCTGAACGAACGCGGCTACTGAAACGCGTACAACGCCGCGCACTGGTACCACTTCCACGGGCGAGCGCGGGGGCTTTCGCGTGTGCCGATAGTCGCTTTTCGCCGACAGGACCGCGTGCATCGCGCCCGCATGTGCGCAGGCGGGCACAATAGACGCTGCGCCAACTCCCCGTCAGACTTCGTGGTCGCGGGAGCTCGTTATGTCTTCCGGGTGTGTCGGCGCGAGGATGCCATGACCGGCGTATACGATCTGCAACTCGTTGTCCTGTCGGTCGTCGTCGCCAGCGTCGCCTCGTACACGGCGCTCGATCTCGCTTCCCACATCTATAGCCGCAGACATGCTTCCGTGTTGTGGCTGATCGGCGGCGCGGCTGCGCTGGGCATCGGGATCTGGTCGATGCATTTCATCGGCATGCTCGCCTTCCGGCTGCCCATTCCGATCGCTTACGAAGCGCCGTTGACGCTGTTGTCCTTGCTCATCGCCATTGTCGTCTCCGCCTTTGCATTGTTCGCGATGCAACGCCCGGTTCTGCGCGCGACCGGACTGTGGCTGAGCGCGACGCTGATCGGGGTGGGCATATCCTCGATGCACTATACGGGCATGCTCGCGATGGCGATGGATCCTCCCATCCGCTACCGGCCATTCGGATTCGTGCTGTCCGTGCTGATCGCCATTGTGGCCGCGTTCGTGGCGCTGTGGATGGCATTCGAATTGCGCAAAAAGCACGACAGCATGGCGGTGCTGGTGCGGGTCGGGAGCGCCTGCGTGATGGGACTGGCGATCAGCGGCATGCACTACATGGGAATGTGGGCCGCGCAGTTCGCCCCGGACAGCATCTGCCAGGCCTCCGGCCTGGCCGGCAGCATCGAGGACTCGGTGCTTGCCACGGCGGTGGGCACGGGAAGTCTCATCATCCTCAGCGCGACCCTCGGCCTGTCGGCGTACAACGCGCACGTCGCTGCCCGCACCGCCACGTTGGCCAAGGCGCTGCAGGCTGCGAACGAGCAGCTGCGCGCCGCGAGCTTCTACGACCCGTTGACCAAGCTTCCGAACCGCGTTCTGCTCGAGGATCGATCGCGGCAGGCGATGTTGCGCTCGAAGCGCAACCGCACCCGCTTCGCGCTGCTCTTCATCGACCTGGACCGGTTCAAACCGGTCAACGATTCGTTCGGGCATCATACCGGCGACGCGCTGCTCATCCGCGTCGGCGATCGTCTCACGCGCGCGGTGCGCGAGGAGGACACGGTCGCTCGCACCGGCGGCGACGAGTTCGTCGTGCTGCTTTCTTCCGTGGCGCATCCGGCCGCCTTGGGTATGGTCTGCGAAAAGATCCTGCAGGAGCTGTCGCGTCCGTTTCTTGTCGATCATCAGGAATTGTCGATCTCCTGCAGCATCGGCGCCAGCATCTATCCCGACGACAGCGAGGACCCGCGCACGCTCATGATCAACGCCGACAAGGCGATGTATCGAGCGAAGAGTGCGGGACGAAACGGCTATCGATTGTTCGGCCCGATGGGCGCCCAGGGATTTCGCTGAGCCCTCGCACGCGCCACCACAGCGCCCCGCAAGCGTTTCTAACGAGTCCCGGGAGGCATAACCGATCGGGTGCCTTCGAGCAGACGCGATACAGCCGCGTGCATAGGAACAAGCGCGAAAGCGCTCAAGTCGCGGAGGCGTCGGACGTTAAGTCTTGCGATCGAGACCGTTTGCCGCCAAAGGTATCGCCGTGCTGAAACGCTTCACCATCGTCAATCGAATCCGGATCATGGCCGGCGTATCGATCGTCCTGCTGTGCCTCGCCGCGGTTCCGGGCTGGCTGGGCGTGCAGGCAACGACCGCAGGCATCCGCAACATCCATACGAAGTTCTCGCTTGCCTCGCAGGCGCTGGCCGCGGTCGAGAGCGACATGTACCGCGCGCGCATGTCGCTCATGACCGCGCTGGCTTCCGACGACTTCGCGGACAACCAACGGCTGTTGAAGAACCTCACGAGCCGCTTCGACAAGACTCGCCAGACCTGGGCCGCCTACATGGCCACCGGCATCGACGGCGAGGAGCTGGCGCTCGCGCGCGATGCCGAGCAAACGTTCAACAAGCTGATCGACGGCGTGTTCGCGCCGGCGGCCGAGGCGCTGCGCGCCAACAGTGCCGACGCTGCTCGCGTGGTGCTGTTCACGCCGGAGAATCGTAAGATGCTTTCGATCACGCGCGAGAAGCTGGAAAAGCTGGTCGCCGTGCAACACGCGCACTCGCAGGCCGAATACGAGCGCGCGGTCGAGCGCGCCAACCGTACCTCGTTCACCCTGATTGCCATCTTTGCCTTCGCTGCGACCACGCTCGCCGTCGTCGGCCTCTTCATCGGCCGCTCGGTGGCTGTTCCCCTGCGCGCCATGCAATGCGCGCTGGTCGAAGCCGAGCGCGACAGCGACCTCACCCGGCGGGTCCACGCCGAGGGCAAGGACGAAGTCGGGCAAACCGCACGCGCCTTCAACGCCCTGATGGAATCGCTGCAGACGACGCTGCAGCAGGTGGTGACAAGCGCCGAACAGGTTGCCGGCAGGGCAGCGGAGGTGGCAGTCGCATCCGGTCAGGTGAAGGACAGTGCGCGGGCGCAAGCGGAATCGGCCGCATCCACCGCCGCCGCCATCGAGCAGGTGACGGTAAGCATCGGTCAGGTGGCGGACAACGCCGATGAAACCCGGGCCACCGCCGAGCAGGCACGCGCACTCGCCTCCAGCGGCGAAGCGACCGCACAGCGCTCGGCGGCGCAGAGCGCTGTTACCAACGAGTCGATGGCCGCCTCGATGGCGGTCATTCGCAATCTCTCGCAGCGCTCGGAAGAGATCTCGGGCATCGCAAAAGTCATCGGCGATATCGCCGGTCAGACCAACCTGCTCGCCCTGAACGCGGCCATCGAGGCCGCGCGCGCCGGCGAGCAAGGACGCGGTTTCGCGGTGGTCGCGGACGAGGTGCGCAAGCTCGCCGAGCGCACCGCCGCCTCGACCAGCGAGATCACGCGCACGATCGAAGCGATTCAGAATGAAGTCGCGACTGCGGTGGAGCGGCTGCAGAGCAACAGCGACGAAGTGTCGCGGGGCAAGGCGTTGGCCGAGGAAGTGGCCAGCACGCTCGCGCAGATCAATGCCGGCGCCGCTGGCACGTTGGAGCGCGTGAGCGACATCAGCTCGGCGGCCAAGGAACAATCCTCTGCCTCCAACGACATCGCGCACAACGTCGAGCACATGGCGCACATGACCGAAGAGACCAACGCGGCCATCGCGCAGGTCTCGGCAGCGGCCGAAGACATGCGCCTGCTCTCTTCCCAGCTGCACGCCGGGGTGACGCGCTTCAGGACCGTCTGAGCGGCTGCGCCTCGAGCAGATCGCCGATCCGCCACGCCCGGTGCTGCACTTGGCGCTGGGATGATCGCAGCCGCGGCAGCGCCTGGAAAAACACCTCCTGCTCGGGGGCTTTCATTCCGGTCGTGGCAACCTCCTTCAACGCGTCGACGTTGCAAATGTCGGGCCGCGTATAGAAGGTTGCGGATCGGAATCGATCCGATCGACCGCGTGAGGCCCGCAAGACCGGAACGCGACCGTGGCCACACACACGACCGCATGCAGGAGGCATTGAATGGCTGCCCGACTCGACGCCCATGGCGAACCGCAAGCGACCCCTGGCCCTGGCTCGGGCCCGGCGAACGCGCCCGAGAACATCCAGATCGTTCCGACCGGCAAGGCGCTCGGCGCGGAGATCCGCGGGATGGACCTTGCCCAGCCCGTACCCGAAGCAGCCAAGGCGAAGCTGCGCCAGGCCTGGGCGGATCATCTGGTGCTGCTGTGGCGCGATCAGAAGCTGCCGGACGACTCGTTCCTGCAAGCCGCGGAGATTTTCGGTGCGACCAAGGAGCCGGCCGCGCGCAAGTACGAGCTGGCCGGCGGCTACAAGGTCGGCGGCAAGCGCGTGCCGCTCAATCCGCGCGTGAGCCTCATTTCCAACCTCGACGAAGAAGGCAATCCGGTCCTGCACAACGGCGGACTGGGCAGCTACGAGGTGGTGTGGCACAGCGATAATTCCTACGTCGAGCAGCCGCCGGCGGGCAGCATGCTCTACGCCGTCATCATCCCGGACAACGGCGGCGGCGATACCTATTTCAACAATCAGTACCTCGCTTACGAGGAACTGCCGGCGGAGCTCGCGCAGGCGACCGCGGGCAAGTCGCAGCGGCACGACGCGAGCCGCAACAGCGCCGGCGTGCTGCGTCCCACCGTGAAGCTGCCGACGACGCCGGAAGAAGTCCCGGGACCCACGCATTCGCTCGTGCGGATGCATCCTGCAACAGGCAGGAAGGCACTCTACCTCGGACGCCGGCGCGATTGGCCGTCGAACTACATCCTCGGCATGCCGAACGACGAGAGCGAACGGCTGCTCGACCAACTGTGGGCGCATGCGACCCAGGAGAAGTACGCGTGGGGTCACAAGTGGCGGGTCGGCGACCTGATTCTGTGGGACAACCGCTGCGCCATGCACTACCGCACGCCGGTCGATCCGCAGCAGGCGCGCGTGCTGCTGCGCACGGTGATTCAGGGCGAGGCGCTGATTCCGGCCTGAGAGATCAGCGGGGCCTTGCGCGGGAATGAGGGAGAGACGGCACGATACAAGCATCGCGGCTTGCGCCCTGGAACCTCGCGTGCCGTCTCGTCCCTCACCCCCAGCCCCTCTCCCAGGGGGAGAGGGGAGCGTCGTGCTGCCCGCTGGAGCGGGCAGGTTCCTGGGTAGCGGGGTTCGCGAGGCGGAAATGACGTAGAACGGGAGAACCGCGATGGGCAAGCACATCGTGTTCATCGGAGCCGGCGCCGTCGGCGGCTATGTCGGAGGGCAGCTCACGCGCGCGGGCGAGGACGTCACCCTGGTCGATGCGTGGCCGGAACACGTGCATGCGATGCGCGGCCAGGGCCTGCGCCTGAGCGGTTCGCAAGGCGAACACGTGGTTCGGGTCCGTGCCTGCGGCCTGGATGAGGTGCAGGGCTTTGTGCGCAAGCCGGTCGACATTGCCATCGTCTGCACGAAGTCCTACGACACCGAATGGGCTGCGACGATGATCGCGCCGTACCTGGCGGCAACGGGCTACGTGGTCTCGATGCAGAACGGCATCAACGAAGAGCGCATCGCGCGTGCGGTCGGCTGGGGCCGTACCGTCGGGACGACGGTCAGCACCATCAGCGTCAACGCCTACCAGCCCGGATGCGTGCGCCGCTACCAGCAACCGGGCAGCGCGACTGGGTGTGCGGCTCGCTGCGGAAGCGGTTGCGGTGGGACGAGCCCACGGCTACGAGCTGGGGTCGGTGCTCGGTATTGCAGCCGACGATTGGTACGCGGCCGGCGCGCTCGACGACCCGGCGGCCATCGAGCGCGTTCGGGCCGGGCTCACCGCCTGGATGGCGACCCTGCTGGAGCCGTCCCACTCATCGGTCGGCCGCGACGTGCAGCGGGGCCGCCGCTCCGAGATCGACTTCACCAACGGCCTGGTCGCCGACAAGGCGCGCGAGGCGGGTGTGCCTGCGCCCACGCACGCGGCCGTCACCGAAATCGTACGGCGCATCGATCGCGGAGAGCTCGCGCCCTCCCCGTCGAACATCGACCCTCTCCCCGATTATTGATCGTTCCGTATTGGACGACAGTCCAATACGGACGCGACGCTCCCCTCTCCCCCCGGGAGAGGGGTTGGGGG
>WHTS01000046.1 GCA_009377585.1 Betaproteobacteria bacterium | reverse complement strand
TTTCGTATCACGACGAAAACGCGACTCAGCGTACGCCGTACGTCACGCTGGCCCTGATTGCCGTCAACGGCCCCGGGCTATGAGCGAACGTGGCGCACCCGAGCTGCCGATACCAGTGTCGCTGGACAGCGAGCCGTTCCTGAATGACACCGACGTTGTGGCCGTTGGCCACCAACTCTTCCGCTTCCATGAGCGCCATGCGCTGCGCGAGGTGCGGACATTCTGCATTCACCCCGGCTGCGAATCGGGCCGCGCGCGGCGCGAGACCGTCTGGCCGCTTGACCGCGGACGGTCGCCACGTCGCCCCCGAGCCGTCATCGCTCGGCGCGTGGTAGGCCATACGATCGGGCGCCGCCGGCCGATTCACACCGGGTAGCCGGATCGCATCGACCTTTTCCGCATCCGGGCAAGGCGCATCCGTGTAGCTGATCTGCCCCGCGGTTTCGCATCGAAATATCGTGCGGCCACTCGGTGCCTGACTGGCGGCATGGGTGGGCAGCAACAGCGCGCCGAGGGCGATGCAGAGGCCTGCGAATCCGGGAAACGCCTTGGCGCTGCGCCTGGGGTCCACTGCGGGGAAGCTGCTTCAGCCCGAGATCCGCCGCGGCTCAAACCGTGGCGCGTCTCTTGGTGACGGCGCGATAGATGGCGAGGATCACGATGGCGCCGATGATCGAGCCGATCAGGCCTGCCCATGTCTCGCCATCGCCGATGCCGAGCACGTTGAAGAGGAATCCGCCGAGCAACGAACCCGCGATCCCCAGCAGGATCGTCATGAAAATTCCGCCCCCGTCGCGGCCCGGCATGATCAGCTTCGCCAACGCGCCCGCAATAAGACCGAGAAAAATCATCGCGATGAATTCCATGACGCACCTCGCCGCTGGGGATGACCGGTGACGGATATGCAGCGACCATGCCCGCGCGGTGCTTGCGAATGCACCGTTCCAGCTCCTATCCTTGGCATCGCGACAGCAGCTGCAACACACGCGTCATTGCAAGGCCTGTTCATCCCTTGGCGTAGCACCAGGCGCCCAACCCGGTTAAGCGAGAGGAGCGATGACCATGCAGAGCCGAGCAGCACGGATTCGCGCGGGGCTTAAGCACCCGGTGATCGACGGCGACGGGCATTGGATGGAGCCGATCCCGATCTTTCTGGAACATCTGCGTGAAGTGGCCGGTCCCGGCGCAGTCGATCGCATCCGCGAGCTATGGCATCGCAATAGCGCGTGGTACCGGGCCACCTCGGCAGAACGGCAACACCAGCGGCTGCGCCGCGGCATCTGGTGGGGGGTGACCGCCAATACCCTCGATAAGGCCACCGCGCTGCTGCCTGCCTTGCTCGATGAGCGCCTGCCCGAGCTGGGCATCGACTTCGCCCTGATGTATCCGAGCTTCGGGCTCACCATCAACACCGTCGCCGACGACGAGCTGCACGCGGCCACGGCGCGGGCCTACAACCTCATGACGGCCGAGATGTTTGCGCCCTTCGCGCAACGATTCGCGCCGGTGGCGATCGTTCCGGCTCGCACGCCGCAGCAAGCGCTAGAGGAGCTCGAACATGCGGTCGGTACGCTGGGTTACAAAGCGATCATGCTGCGTGGAAACCAGGAGCGGCCGATCCCGAGCGCGGCGCAGGACGTCGACCCGCAGAAGGCAGCGTGGTACTGCGATACGATCGCGCTCGACAGCCCGTTCGACTACGACCCGTTCTGGCGCCGTTGCGTGGAGCTGGGCGTGGCGGTGACCCAGCACTCGGGCAGTCCGCGCTGGGTCGATCGCGCTTCGATCAGCAACTTCACCTACAACCATGTCGGTCACTTCGCCGAGTCGAACCACGCGTTCGCGCGCGGGGTGTTTCTCGGCGGTGTGGTACGGCGCTTTCCCAGCCTCAATTTCGGCTTCATGGAAGGCGGCGTGAGCTGGGCCTGCCAGATGTGCGGTGACATGATCGAGCACTGGGAGAAGCGCCGCCGCGCCGGACTGCAGGATCCGGGCACCACCGATATCGCCGAGCTGCGCCGGTTGATCGAGCGCTATGGCAATGCACGGCTGAAAGCCAACGCGGACGCGATCATGCGTAACCTCGATGCATTTCGCCCTGAAGTGGAAATCGCCGAGTTGAGCCGGCCGGAGCATGTCGTGGACGATTTCGAAGCGTCCGGCGTCGCATCCAAGGCCGATATCCGGGCGGTTTTTTCGGACAACTTCTACTTCGGCTGCGAGGCCGACGACCGTGCCACCCTGTGGGCCTTCGACCCGCGCATGGGCGTTCGGCTACGCCCGCTGTTCAGCTCCGACTTCACGCACTTCGACGTGCCCGATTTCAGAGACGTGATCCCGGAGGCATTCGAGATGGTGGAGCACGGCTTCGTGACGGAGCAGGATTTCCGCGAGTTCACCTTCACCAACGCCGCACGCCTGCATACGCGCAACAACCCGAATTTTTTCGCCGGCACCGTGGTGGAGAAGGCCGTGGCCGACGAACTGGCGCCCGAACCGACCCTCTCCGAGAGATAGGCCGGGATAAGGAAGTCACGCCCCGAAGCTCCCCTTTATTCGGGAGAGCCGGAGGTAAGGGGAGTTACGGCCCAAGCTCCCCTCTCCCTCCGGGAGAGGGGCCGGGGGTGAGGGAAGGTTCGAGCGCATCCGCGGCCGTCGTCCACGGCAGCAACGCGCAGCGCGCGCGCGCAGGAAATCGCCTCACGGTATCGAGCATTGCAATCCACTCCACGCGGGTCGTGGCCGCAGGCTGCGTGGCAGGGTCTTCGAGCATCGCGATGAAATCCCGAATCATCCGCCGTGCGTCTTCGACCGGCGCTCCCTTCGCCGTCTCGGTCAAGATCGAAGCGGAGGCCATCGATATGCCGCAGCAGCTGCATTGAAAAGCAAGATCGGCGATCCGTTCGTCTTTCAGCTCGAGATACAGGCGCACTTCGTCGCCGCACAGCGGATTGGTACCCACGGCGATCCGCCCGGCAGCATCGAGCACGCGATAATTGCGCGCGTTCTTGATGTGCTCCATGACGAGATCGTCGTACAAGAATGCGTCCTCCTGGATCGCGACCGCTCGACGCCTGTTGCGGCGGCCAGCGGACAGCGAAACGCGCAGCCGTGCGGGCGTTGCACACGCCGCGGCCAATCGTCCGCTTGTAAAGCTTGGCGCGCTCGATAACCCGCGACCTGCGATGCGGGGCCTGCTGGATCAGGATCATCCAGCCGGTCGGATACGCTCGGCGCGAGAAAGTTCCTGCTCGCAATTGCGCTATCGAGCGTTCCCTATTTCATGTCACGCTCGTCCCTCACCCCCAACCCCTCTCCCCGGGGGGAGAGGGGAGCGTCGCGTCCGTACTGGACTGTCGTCCAATACGGAACGATCAATAGATGGTGGCGCGTGCGGGAGCGAGCGCTTCCAGGCTCTGCAGAATGCGCCCGATGTCCTCGTCGGTGTGCGCGGCGGAGAGGCTGATGCGCACGACGCTCAAGCCGCTGGGCGTTGCCGGAGGCACCATCAGGTTGGTGTAGATTCCGGCGTCGAGCAATGCCCGCCAGTGGGCGATGGCGGTCTCGCGCTCGGGGTAGATCAGGGCGGCGATGGGGCCCGCCACGTTGGATCCGAGGCAGTAACCGAGCCGCTCGAGCTGGGTGTGGAGACGATGCGCGTGCCGCCACAGGCGCGTGCGCAAATCGGCGCCGGCGAGCACGCGCCGCAGCGCCTCGCGCGTGGCACCGATCACGGCGGGCGCGGGCGAAGCGGTGAAGATGTAGGGCCGGCTCGTCATACGCAGCAATTCGAATTGCGCGTGCCGGCTGACGCAGAATCCGCCTACGCCGCCCAGGCTCTTCGAGAACGTGCCGACGACGAAGTCGACGCAATCGAGCAGGCCGAGCTCCTCGCACAGCCCCAGCCCGCGCGCACCGAACAGCCCGAACGAGTGCGCCTCGTCCACGATCAGCCAGGCGCCGTGGCGCGCCTTGATCTGCGCGATCTCGCGCAGCGGCGCCCGATCGCCCAGCGTGCTATAGAGCGCCTCGACCACGATGAGCGCACGCCGGGCCTCATGGCCCAAACGCGCGAGGCGCCGGTCGAGATTGTCGGGGTCGTTGTGCCGGAAGCGGATGGTGGTGGCCGGGCTCAGGCGGCAGCCGTCGTGGATGCTCGCGTGGCTGTCGCTGTCGACCAGCAGGTAATCGCCGGCGCCGGCCAGGGCGGAGAGCGTGCCGAGGTTCGCCTGGTATCCGGTCGAGAACACGATCCCGGCCGGCCAGCCGAATGCATCGGCGAGGGCACGTTCCAGACCGCGGTGGGGCTGGTAGTTGCCGCTCGCCATGCGCGAGCCGGTGCTGCCGGTGCCGTAGGCCTCGATCGCGGCGATGGCGGCAGCGCGGCAAGCCGCGTCGAATGTGAGACCGAGGTAGTTGTTGCTGCCAGCGAGCAGTAGCCGGCGTCCCTGGACGGTCGCTTCCCGCGCCGAATGGACCTCGTCCATCGGCGTCGCGACAGCCGGCACGCCGGCCGTTTGCACCAGCTCCAACTGCAGCGATCGTAACGCTTCGAGCTTGTCGAGCAGGCTCACTCAATCGAGCCGCATGATGCCGGCGCAGAGCTGATCGAACGTGCGCGAGTCGGCCAGCGTGTCGACCGGGATGGAGATGTCGAGGCGCTCCTCGATCTGCATGATGAGCTCCATGGCCTGGGTCGAATCCAGCCCGAGCTCGCCGCCGGGGCCGATATCGGCCTCGCCGGGGCGCACGGCATCGAGCGCGTCGCGAACGACCTCCTCGACCGCAGCCTTGTCCCTCATGCCGCGCTGGTCCCTCGTGCCCGCTGGTCCTTCATGCCCGCTGGTCCTTCATGCCCGCTGGTTCCTCATGCCCGCTTTCCTCATGCCCGTTGGTCCCTCATGCCGCGTTGATGCCGATGTTTCCCCCTGTCTGCAGGGCACCACGAACCGCCGCCAGGGATGCCGCGGGCATGGCCGTGCCGCGATGGACGACGAAGCCGCTTCGAACCCACGGCAGGTCGCATGCGCGTTCGACACCGTGCCGTTCGAGAAATTGCTTGCGAGTGGAGCTGCGTGAGAGCTTGCCCGACGAGGTACGCGGCAGCGTGCGCGGCGGAACGATGTCGACCAGACACTCGATGCCGAGCTCGGCGTAGACTGCCTGCCGCAAACGCTCCGCGAGCGACGCGGCCGAAGCCGGGTCCATTTCGCGGCACTGGACCACCAGCACCGCCGCTTCCCCGCCGTTGCCGCCGGGAATCGAGAACGCCGAGGTATCGGTTGCGCGCAACTCCGGCTGCTGTTCGGCGAGATGCTCGATGTCCTGCGGCCAGATGTTGCGCCCGTTGATGATGAGCAAATCCTTCGCCCGACCGGTGAGAAAGAGCGACCCGTCGACGCGATAGCCCAGGTCGCCGGTGTTGAGCCATCCATCCTCCGACAACACTTCGCGGCTCGCCTCGATGTTGCCGAAATAGCCCGACATGATGCTCAGCCCGCGCAGGTAGATGCGGCCGCAGTGCCGATCGGGGAGCGTGCGACCCGCTTCGTCGCGAATCTCGACTTCGTAGCCAGGCAGCGCTTTGCCGCAATTCACGAAGCCCGAGCGCTTGCGACCGGGGTGGACAAAGCCCGAGCGCGTGGGCTCGGGGTCGACGAAATCCGAGCGCAAGCGCTCGGGGTCGGCGCTCGGCGCGGCTACGGCCTCGTTGTGCCGCGCCAGGCGCTCGGCCTCGACGAAATCGATGCCGAATCCGCCGCCAACGGGCGCGAAGCTCACCGCCAGCGAGCATTCGGCCATGCCGTAGCAGGGCAGGAATGCCCACGGATCGAAGCGGGCGGGCGCCAGGGCGTGTGCGAAGTTCGTCAGCCACTCCGGGTGGATCATTTCGGCGCCCACGCCGGCGATGCGCCAGCACGACAGATCGAGCCCGTCGGCGTCTTTGGCCCTTACGCGGCGCGCGGCCAGCGCATAGCCGAAGGGGGGACTGAACGAAATGGTGCCGCGGTTCTGGGAGATGAGCTTCAGCCACAGGCGCGGTCGCATGGCGAAATCGCGCGTCGCGAGGTAGTCGACCGAGCGCTGCGTGGCAACGCACCCGAGCACGATCCCGACCAGCCCCATGTCGTGGTAGAAAGGCAGCCAGGAGCAGAAGCGGTCATCCGCAGCGATCTCGAAGCCGTGGGTGAAAATGCCTTCCAGGTTCGCCATCGCCGCCGCTTGCGTGATCATCGTACCGCGCGGAAAACGGGTGCTGCCCGAGGTGTATTGCAGGTAGGCAAGCTCGTGAGTCGCAGGCGGCGCGGGCAGCTCGTCGAGCGCCGGCAGCGCCATGAAGTCCTGCAGGGTGCCGACGCGCTGCACCGGAAGGTCGGCCGCTGCCTCGTGCAACATGCCGATGAAATCGGCCGGTGCGAAAGCGGCGACCGCGCCGCAATCGCGCACGAGGTCACTAAGATGCCGGATATAGGCGCTTCGGCCGCCCAGATGGATCGCCGCCGCCAGCGGCACCGGTACGAGCGCCGCGTACTGGCAGGCGAAAAACATCACCGCGAAGTCGGGATGAGTATGCGCCACCAGCGCGACGCGGCTGCCGCGTGCAAATGTCTGCAGGCGGCATGCCAGTCGAAGCGCCTTTTCGCGCAGCTCGCTATAGGGCAGAACGCAAGCGAGCTCGCCTTTGCCGTTATAGAAGTTGAAGCCGGTGCGGCCCTCGGCAGCGTAATCGAGCGCCTCGGTCAACGTGCGAAAGTTTGCTCGACGCAGCGCTATCCCGCTACGCGTCGCAGTGGCTTCGTCCTTGTCCTTATTGCCCTTGTCTTCCCGCAACGACACACCTCCCCGCGCCTCGCGGACTCGTGATTCCGCCGAATTCGACGCGAGATTGTAACCATACTGTCGCGCTGCCGCAGCAGAAAACCGGCAGGCGCGCTTGTTCCGGAGCAATCCTGACGGTATTCTCGCAACGCTATGCCGCAGGCTCTCAGAGAAAGACCCTATGCCGCGGAGGCCTCCGGCGATCGAACCGCCCGCGTCGCGCCCAGCGGCGTCGCCGCCGATGTGAGCCTCGTCGGCGAGGACAACTCCGGGAGCAGTTCCAAACAATCGCCCGCCTGGTTCGAGCAGGCACGCACGGCGGTGAACGACCTGCATACACGTTCCGCGCCCGTCTACTGGATCGACTTCACGCTTGCGACGGCTGCGGCCTGGAGCCTCGCGGCGGCGTATTTCCTGGCACCGAAGTGGAGCCTGCTGCAGATCGCCGCATACCTGGCGAGCATCGTCCTGCTCTTCCGTAGCGGGACCTTCATTCACGAACTGGTGCATACGCGGCGCGATCAGATGCGATGGTTCGCACGGGCGTGGAACCTGTTCATCGGCATCCCGTTCCTCATGCCGTGGATCTTTTATCGCAACCACGCCGACCACCACAACGCCCGACACTTCGGCACGCCTCGCGACGGCGAATACCTGCCGCTCGCGGCCTCGCCGTTGCGCGAAACGGTCAAGTACCTGGCGCAGGCGCCGCTGCTGCCGCTTTTCATGTTCGTGCGCCTCGGCGTGCTGGGGCCACTGTCCTGGCTCAATCGTGGCCTGCGCGAATGGGTCCTTACGCGCGCCTCCGCGGCGGTATCGAACCCCTATTATGCGAAACGCTTTCCGCGCCGCGACGAGAGCCACCTCGTCATCGTCGAAGCGATTTCCTTCGTGTATCTGTTGTGCATCGCCGGCCTGCTCGTGGCCGGCACGATCGACGCGGGACACCTCTTCATGGGTTACCTGCTGGTCGCCGGCGCCCTGGGGTTCAATTGGGTGCGCAACCTCGCCGCTCACCGCTACGGCAACCGCGGCGAGCGCATGAGCCATCTCGAGCAGATGGAAGATTCCATCAACATCACCGGCCAGAGCTGGCTCACGGTGCTGCTGTTTCCGGTTGGCCTGCGCTACCACGCGCTGCATCACCTGTTTCCCTCCCTGCCCTATCACAATCTCGGCAAGGCGCATCGGCGCCTGAGCGCGTTGCTGCCGCGCGAAGCGCCGTACCACGCCACCGCACGGCGCAGTTTCTTCGCGGCGCTTGCCGAGCTGTGGCGGGGCGCAAAGGCTACATCGGTGGAGCGATCCGCAATGCGCAGGTGGACGGACAAGCCCGATCTGCCTCGAACGCCGTGAGCTCGGGAGCAGCGGCGGCGCGGGCAGCACCGGCTCTCGCGCAGCGTGCGCCCTGCCTCCTCGTCAACCCGCGAAGTTTCAGCGCCTCGCGCGGCGGCATGGCGGAGCGAGCCGCGCAACTTGCCGGCGCACAGGGCATTGAAGTCATCCGCGCCACGGATTCCGCAGAAATCGCCGCCGCGATGGACCTTCTTCTCGACAGGAGGCAGCAGAAGATCTTTATCCTCTCGGGCGACGGAACCGTGCAGGCTGTGGTGGATCGGCTTGTTTCTCTGCCGGCCGACGTCCCGCAGCCGCAGTTGCTCGTCCTTGGTGGCGGGCGAAGCAACGTCACGGCGGGTGACCTCGGAGGACGCGGTGACGTGCTGTCGAAACTCGAAACGGCGTTGCAGCGTTGGCGCGACGGCGCCGCGCTCGGCGTCGAGGTTCGGCATGTGCTGCGGATCGAGCAGCCGCCGGCACCCGCAAGGCATGGCTTTTTCCTGGCAGCGGGGCTCGTCGACTATGCGATCCGCACCTGTCACAGCGACCGTGAGAAGGGCAGCGGGACGCTGCGCGCAGGAAGTGCGGCCACCCTCTGGAGTCTGCTGAAGCTGGTGCTGCCTGCCATGCTCGGCCAATACAAGCCGCCGCTCGACGATCTGCGCATTGAGGTGCCCGGCCGCAAAGTGCTGGCGAAGCCCGCGCGCTTGCTGATTGTCACCACGCTCCAAAAGCGCCAAGGACTTTTCAACCCGTATGCGGAGGAAGGGCTAGGCGCCCTGCGCTTCACTGCAGTCGGCGCTCGCGGCATGGGCTTCTGGGCCCGGCTGCCCTTGATAGTCACGGGCCGATTCACGCGAGACATGGACGTGAGGCACGGCTACCTGAGCGGGCGCTGCGATGCGCTGCGCGTGCTGCGGCTGTCGAGCTACACTCTGGACGGCGAAGAGTTCGACATCGATCCTGCCCGGCCGGTCACGATCCGCGCGGGATCGCGCCTGACCTTTCTGACGCTATGAGCGCTTTTCCCGCCGCAGCCCGCAGCCGTGGCACCATCGCGATGATCGGCGCCGTGCTGCGCCTGTATCCCGGCCGCAGCGCCGCCGGGCTGGGCGCGGTATTCCTCGCCGGCCTGCTCGACGGCCTCGGCCTGTCGATGCTGCTGTCCATGCTCTCGCTCGCAGCCGGAGACGTGCAAGCCGATCCCAGCCTGCCGCAGCGCATCGCGCTCGGCGTAACCGAGCTCCTGCACGTGCAGGCGACGCCGCTGAACCTGCTCGGGCTCGCTGTACTGCTGATCGCGTGCAAGGCGGCGCTCACGCTGGTCGCCAACCGACAGGTTGGATACACGGTGGCACGCATCGCCTCGGATCTGCGCCTGGCGCTGATCCGCGCCGTGATCAACGCCAACTGGCGCTACTACGTGCAGCAGTCGGTCGGGCGCCTGTCCGCATCGATCGGCTCCGAGGCCCAGCGCGCCGCAGAAGCCTTCCAGCACACCGCGCAGGTGCTGGCGCTCGCGCTCAACGCGCTCATCTATCTCGCCATCGCGCTGTCGATCTCCTTGCCGGCGGGTATCGCCTCGTTCGTTGCCGGCGCCGTGCTGCTGCTTGCGCTCAGCCGGCTGATCCGCAAGTCGCGGCGTGCAAGCCGGCACCAGACCGAGC
Source organism: Betaproteobacteria bacterium (assembly GCA_009377585.1). Classification (NCBI taxonomy): domain Bacteria; kingdom Pseudomonadati; phylum Pseudomonadota; class Betaproteobacteria; species Betaproteobacteria bacterium. The sequence goes on along the minus strand of WHTS01000046.1, from coordinate 33,306 downwards.
TGTTCAAGTCTCTGCTCGGCGCGGTCGGCAGCCGCCTCGCAGCCGCCAAGCCACTCAAGGCGATGGCGCGCGAAAGCCACGTCGAGGCGTTGCTCTCCGATCTCACGCGCCAGTTGCGGCGCGCGCTGCGCCGGCAGGTGGTCGCCAAGGAGGCGCTGTCAGCCCTGCAGGAGCCGCTGCTCGCGATCATGGTTTGCATCGGGTTCTACCTCGGGCTGGTCGTGCTCGAAATGCCGATGGCGAGCCTGCTGGTGATGCTGTTCCTGCTCGCGCGGGTCGTGAACTACCTGTCCAAGAGCCAACGCGCCTTTCAGCAGGTCGCGATGCGCGAGAGCGCTTACTGGTCGATTGCCGCGGCGATCGATGCGGCGCGCGCGCAGCGCGAGAGCGCCGGCGGCTCGCAACGCGTCGAGCTCGAGCGCGAAATCCGCTTCGAGCGGGTGAGCTTCAGTTATGACGGTGTCACCATCTTGCAGGACCAGTCGTTCGTGTTGCCCGCGCGCGAGCTGACGGTTCTGGCGGGCCCCTCGGGCGCCGGCAAGACCACGGTGCTCGACCTCGTGACCGGGCTGCTGCAGCCCGACCGCGGCCGCATCCTGGTGGACGATGTGCCTCTGACCGAGATGGATCTTCGCGCCTGGCGCTGCCAGATCGGGTACGTGCCGCAGGAATCGGTGATGTTGAACGAATCGGTGGCGTACAACGTCACGCTCGGCGAACCGGTCCCGGAAGAGGAGCTGACAGCGGCGCTGCGCGCAGCCGATGCGCTCGAGTTCGTCGAGGCGATGGCGGAAGGCGTGCACACGTGCATCGGCGAAGGCGGCTCGCGCCTTTCCGGCGGACAGCGCCAACGCCTGGCGATCGCCCGGGCGCTCATCCACAAGCCGCGTCTGCTGATCCTCGACGAAGCCACCAGCAACCTGGATCCCGAAGCGCAGGCAATCGTGCTCGAGACGCTATGCCACCTCAAGGGCAAGCTGACGATGCTCGCGGTCGCGCACCAGGAGCGTCTGATGCAGATCGCCGACCGTCTCTACCGCGTGGAAGGTCGCGAGATACGCACGTCCGTGCCGGCGGCGCCCGCGCCTGCCGCGCGCGCATTCCGGCATGGCTGAGCCCATGCGATGGCTGCGCCGCGGCGGGCGAGTCTGCCTTTTCGTCGCACTCCGGGTCCTCGCCCGCGCGACCGGGTTCCGCCATGCGCCCGCGCTGGCGAAACTGCTCGGCGAGCTCGAATACCGTGTGGCCTGGCGCCGGCGGCGGCGCTGCGCGCGCGACATGGCGCTCGCCCTGGGCCGGTCGGTCGGCGATCCCTGGGTCGAGGCGCAACTGCGACGCGCCCATCACGCGAATGCCCAGACGACGCTCGAAATCCTGGCGATGCTCGATCGCCGCCAGGACGAGCGCGCGCTCGCCTCGCGGCTTGCGCTCGAAGGCATGGAGAATCTGCAGAGCGCGCGTGCCGAGGGCCGCGGCGCGATCCTGCTCGGCACGCACGCCGGAAACGGCATATTGCTCGTGGTGCGTCTCGCGGCGGCAGGCTGGCCGGTGAGTGTCGTGTATCGGCAGTCGCGCATGGCGCCGGCGGGATTTTTCGCGCACGGCCTGGCCCGATACGACATCGAGGGCATCCTCGCGAACGAGGGTTTGCACGCCTACAGTCGGATGCTGGCAGCGGTGAAGCGCGGGCGCCTCGTGTTCGTCACCATCGACCAAGGCGTGAGAAGCCCGCAGGACGGGATCGTCGTGCGCTTTCTCGGCAAGGACATGGCGGTGGCTGCGGGACCCGCACTGCTCTCCCGCCACACGCGGGCACCGGTGCTGCCGATTCTCGCCACGGGATACGACGGCGCCTGGCGCTTTCGCATCGAGCCGCCGCTGCCGCCCGCCTGCGGGCCGCTTGCAACCGACGTCGAGCGCCTGGCACGTGCTTCCGAGCGGCAGGCGCTGCGCCATCCCGAGCTGTGGAGCTGGCATCACCGTCGCTGGCACAAGTACCCGCCGGCGCGTGCGACAATGCCGGTCTGGAAGGAGGAAGGTGACCATGCAGTACCTCGATGAATCGACCCTGAGCCGCCTCGATCCTCAGGCGTTCCGCAACCAGCGCCCGTACCCGTGGTGCAATCTCGCCGGCGTGCTGCGCGAGGAAGCCTTCCAGCGGCTGCGGGAGGCGCTGCCGCCGCTCGCGATGTTCCAGGAACTCTTCGGCAAGGCGCGCCGCTACGGCCAGCAGAGCCACGACCGTTACGCCCTGGAGTATCAGCCGGGCCTGGCCCTGCCGCCGAGCTGGCAGTCTTTCATCGACGAATTGCAGGGGCCGGTCTACCAGACCTGGCTTGCGCGTGCGATGGGAACCGATGGCTTCGAGCTGCGGTTCCACTGGCACTACACGCCGGCCAGCGCGTCGGTCTCGCCCCACTGCGACGCGAAACGCAAATTGGGCTCGCACATCTTCTACTTCAATACCGCAGACGATTGGGATCCGGCCTGGGGCGGCGAAACCGTCATCCTCGACGACGGCGGCCGCTTCAGTCCGCACTCGGCGCCTGCCTTCGAAGACTTCGCGTCGGTCGAGCCGTCCGAAACACTCGGCAATCGCAGTCTTCTGTTCGTACGCAACGGCAACTCCTGGCACGGCGTACGCGAGATCCGGTGCCCGCCGGAAACGCTGCGCAAAGTGTTCATCGTCGTCATCGAGCGCGCCACGCTCGCTACGCGCCTGCGCAAGCTCCTCGCCGCCTGAAGCAAGACCGATGGCCGGCGCTCCGAAGGTCAGCGTATTCATTCCGGTTTACAACCGCAGCCGCTATCTGTGCGTCGCGGTGAACAGCATCCTGGCGCAGGCTTTCACGGATTTCGAGCTGCTGCTGGTCGACGACGGCTCCACCGACGGCAGTCTCGCACTGCTCGAGCGCTACGCTGCACGCGACCCGCGCGTGCGGGTCGAGTCCAACGGCGCCAATCTCGGCATCCCGCGCACGCGCAACCGGGGATTGGAGCTCGCCCGCGGCGAATACATCGCGCTGCTGGACAGCGACGACTACGCCTATCCCGGACGCCTGGAAAGCCAGGTCCGCTTCCTCGATGCCCACCGCGACCACGTGCAGGTGGGAAGCTGGGGAAGCTTCATGGACGAACAAGGCCGGCTCGCGCGCCGCGTGCGCCGCCAGCCGATCGCCGCACCGGATGTCGACGCCGAGCTCCTGTTCCGCTGCTGCCTTTCCAACCGCTCGATCATGGCGCGCACGGCGGTGCTGCAAACGTATCGGTATGGTGAAGATTTCCCGCGCTGCCAGGACTATGACATGCACGTGCGGCTTGCCGAACGCCATTCGATGGCGAACCTTGCGACCATCCTCGTGTGCGGCCGCCAGCATGCCGGGCGCTACACGGGCCTCACCCAAGACCTCGGGCGCGAACGCAAGATGGCGATCAACCGCGCGCAACTCGAGGCGCTCGGCCTGTCGCCCAGCGAGGCGGACCTGGAGCAGCACTACCTGCTCTCGCGCGGCGGCCTGGCCGAGCGCGAGTATCTGCAGTGGGCCGAGGCGTGGCTCGGCGACCTGCTCGCAGCCAATCGGCAAGTCGGCCGCTACCGGCAAGCCTCGCTCACGCGCGCGGTGGGCAAGCGCTGGTTCGTCCTTTGCAAGCAGGCCGGGCGGGCGATGGGCCCCTGGGCCGCAGCGCGTATGCTCGCTTCGCCGCTTCTGCGCATGGCGGCGCCCTATGTCGACTGGCGCACGCTGCGACCTGCGTTGACGCCGTCGCTCGCCCTCGACCCTTCCGCACCCGCATCCTGACAGAAAAAAGCGCCCGGCTCGCTGCTGCGCTTTTCCGTCAACACCGCGCAGGCCTTGAGGAAGCGCTCCTGCGGGAAATCGCTGAACGCGAGCGTCGGAACGAGCCCATGGCGCGGCAGATCGGCGATTCTGCCGCGCAGGTAGTCGCGCCCGAGCACGTACAGCCGCTCCCAGCCGCTGTCGTTGACGTCGCGAAACGGCTCGATGCCGAAGTAATGGCGGTGCGTGACCCGCGCGACTTCGGCCAGCGCGCGTTCACGCACGCGCTCCATCTGTTCCAGTGCGAGCACCGTGTAGACCAGGTCGAAGCTGGCCTCGGGAAACGTCAGTGCGGTAGCGTCGCCCTGGCGGAAGTCGATGCGGCGAAACGCCGTCAGGTCCTGCAACGGCTCGGGCGCGAAGGCAACCAGGTGTTCCGGAAGCCGCTCGAGCTGCTGCAACTTGCGTGCGGCGCCGTGGCCCTCGCCGGTCAGCTCGACGCCGGTGAACGCAATCTGCGGAAACCGGCACGCCAGCAGGATCAGGTGAATGCCGAGCCCGCATCCCACCTCGAGCACGCTGCGCGGCTGCAGCCGCTCGATCAGCCGCACCAGCACGAGCTGCCGGAAACGCGCGGCGCCGAAATCGTTCGCGAGCAGGCGCTCCTCGCCCCAGTGCCAGGGACGGTAGCGCGCGGGCGGGTTGGCCGGATCGTAGCTGCCGTAGCCGACGCGCCATACTTGCGTGTACTCGTCGATGATCGAAGCGGGCCGGCGCTGATGCCGCGGCAGCCAGCCCAGCGTCATGCGACGAAAATTCCGCCGCAGGATGTTCTTCTTGCGCTTGCGCACGATGGCGTCCCACTCGGCATCGTCGCCCTCGATGCGCCGCTTCACGAATGGCGCCATGACCCGCATGATGTCGTTCCGGGACAATTGCAGGTCCGCCTCGGACAGGCTACTGAAATGCATCGTACCTTGTGCTCCCTTGGGAAGCCGGGCTTGCGCGCCGGATCGGCCAAAAACCACTCATGAAGCTTTCATCCCGGCGCGGGTCGGCCCGGTGAAAATTTCCGGGCTAGCTCAGCCGCTGCACTCCGAGCCGATCGAGCGTGCGTACGTACCAGGCATCGTCGCCGCGTCCCGCGAGCTCGAGCGCCGAAAACGCATGAGCATGCGGCACCAGCCAGCGCGCGGTCAGGAGGGTCGTCCCGGCGTCGCCGATCACGCGGCTGAGCCGGGCGCCGCTGGCGAGATAGACGAGCTCCGCCGGGATCGCCGCGGGCAGCAGGCGGGCGCCCAACGCCGCCGCGCCGAGGAAGTCCTCCCGTTCGCGCGGATGATACTTCACGATGCAGTCGCGGCCTGCCTGCCGCGCCGCTCGGATCTCCTCACGCAACCCCCCCCGCAGCCGTTCGCGCGCCTGCGCCGTTCGGGTGCGCGCCGGGGCATACAGCTCGTCACAGACAAGCGCATCGTGCGAAACGCCGTAGTGCGCCAGGAACCGGCCGATCCAGCTCGAAGCAAGCAGATCCGGCAACGCCGTTGGCTGCAGCGACCACACCGGCTTGCGCTGCAGCTCGGGACGTACGAGCGTGGCGTGCAGGGCGAGGCAGGTCTGTACGTGGCGGCTGCTGCCGCTCGCGGTCACGTTCTGGATCCACGGACCGAAGCGCACGACCCGCTGCCAATGCAGCCGCCATGGCGCAGCGGCGCTCTGCGAGGAATAGGCGGCGCCGCCATCCTCCGCGCAGAAAGTGAGCGCGCCGCGCGCGCGCGCGCGCCGGCAGAGCAGCTGCAGCTCGGGCGTCAGATCGGTGAAAACGAATACGCGCTCGACGCGAACACGGTCATCGAGCTGTGCAAGCCAGCGGCCGAGCGCGCGTTCCCGCGCGGGCTTGCGGCCGTCGACCTCGGGCAGCGGCATGGTGGCGGCAAACGGACTGTCGGCTGCCTGTGCGAGCGGCTCGCACAGCGCGGCCATCTGCTCACGGCGTGCATTCACGACCAGCAGGCTCGGCCCGGCGAAGCGTGCATCGCGCGCGATCAGGCAGGCCAGTATGACGTGGTAGCAGGTGGAAGCGACGATGAGGTTTGAGAAGCGGCCGGCGGACGACGACAAGATGAATGGCCTCTATATCGGTGCATCGTAGCACGCGCTGTGACAGCGCCCGCAAGCGCGGCCAGGTGCGAACGAACCGGCATCGATCCATGTCGGCTGCATGCCGCATCAACTTTCGGTTGTGGTCGCCGGCAGCAGCCCGTCCAGCAGTTCGAGATACCGCTGCGCACTTCGTTCCAGCGTGAACGCTTCGCTGCGCCGGCGCAGCATGTCGGCGGCCGGCGGTTGGTCGAGCGTGCGGGCCATGGCTTGCGCCAGAGCCACGGCATCGCCTGCGGGGACGAGCGTACCGTAGCGCCCGTGCTCCAGGATTTCGGCCGGACCACTCGGGCAATCGGTGCTCACCACCGGGCAGCCGCAGGCCAGTGCCTCGATGAGGACCGTCGGCAGCCCTTCCCAGTCGGACGAAAGCACGAAAAGCGACGCGCGCGAGTACGCGGCATAGGGGTTCGCCACATGCCCCGGAAGCGCGACGTCGGCAGCGATGCCGAGCTCGTGCGCAGCCGCTTCCAACCGGGACCGCTCGCGCCCTTCGCCCAGGATCAGGAGGCGGGCCGGACGCTGGGCCCTAAGCCGTGCGAAGGCGCGTTGCAGCAGCGCAAAGTTCTTCTGCGGGGCAAGGCGGCCGGCGGCCACCACGACCGGTGGATCAGCGCGTGCCTCGAGCCACGGATGCGGCGGCGGCTCGGCCGCGCGCGCGGCGAGCGCCGGCGTAACGACGGGATTGTAGATCGTCGTCAAGCGCGATCGCGGCAATCGGGCGGTGCGGGCGAGATCGTCCGCGACGCCATCCGAAACACAGACGATGGCGTCGGCCTCTGCGTAGGTGCGCCCGACCAGCGGCGCAATGTATCGCCAGCGCCACTTGTGATTCCGGGCTATCGATTGCGACAGCTGCGTGTGCTCCGCGACGACGACGCGCGTGTGAGCCTTGCTCCAGCGGCGCGCCCACAGGGCGAGCAGGTTGGTCGGCGTCTTGGCCGAAAGCAGGACGTCGGGTCGAACACGATCGAGGTAGCGGGCCAGGTCGCAGAGATACGGCTGCACCGGGGCGGGACGCCAGGCAAGCAATGCCGGGCGCGCCAATTCGGCCGCGCCGCGCGGGTCGAGTCGCAGAAGCCGCGCGCGGGCGACGAGCGGGCTCTCGCGCCGCAACGCCACCACGTTCACTGCGTCAGGCACCGACTCGATGTACGGTCCTTCTGCCTTGCAGAGCACGAGATCCACCGCATGCCCGGCATTGCGGAAGGCGCCCGCGAGGTGGAGTACCGAACGGGCCACGCCGCCTGCAGCCAGGGAAGGAAGCAACAGCGCGATTGTTCTTGGCTGCGTTGCGAGCGCCGGAGCCTCGAGCCGCGTCATGGCGCCGCAGCTCGGCCGCTCGAGAGCAGGCGCCGCACCGCGGCCACGGTGCGATCGAGATCTTCCGAGGCCACCCGCTGCATCGACGATGACGGCTCGCCGAGCGGCTGCGCCAGGCCTGCCCAACGTAGCGCCGCGTGCAGCGCGCCGAGGTCGCGGCGCGGCCGCAGCACGCCGGCAGCGAGCAGCTTGTCGAGCCACCGCTCGACGCGGTCCTGCTGCTTCGGCGTGCCGCGCTCGCCGAGGCGGTTTCGCCGGCGTGCGAGCAGCCGTAGCGCGAGCTCGGAGACGCGTCGACGTTTCTTCGGCCAAGGCAAGGCGACGTAATGCACGGGACGGCCGGACGCGCACGCCTCGGCAAGCATCGAAGCGCTATCGCCGGTGACGATCAGCTCGTCGGCTCGTGCCAGGAATAGCGGGTAGGGGTTTTCGGGATCGTGCGCGCGCCAACGGTAGCGCGCACCCGGAATGGCGGATTGGGCGAGCAGGATGTCCGCCGCTGCGGCGGGCGTTCGGGGGCTCGTGGCGACGAGGAGCGACCCGCCCCGCGTCTTCGCCAGCGCTTCGGCCTGTTCGCGCAGCCGCCGGGCGGCCGCTTCGTTCAGCTCGCTCGATGAACTGTTGCCGCCGACGAGCAGACCGATCCACGGGCGCGGCAGCGGCTCGAGTCGCGACAGCCATGCCGCAGCGGCACGTTCGCTCCACCCTGGAAGCGTGCGGTTGAGCGGCAGCACGTTGTGCAAGACGTTCGCGCGCCCGGGCAGGCCGTACTGCGGCGTTGTCACCACGAGATCGAAGGCATCGAGCGGCGCTTGCGGCCGCCCGAGCTGCACCAGGCGCGCCATGCCCCCCGAGCGGCGCCGAATCCAGCGCGCCACGGGCGCACTGTAGCGTCCGCACGCAAGCACGAGATCGGGCCATGGCGGACTCAGTTCCTCGGAGCGACGTCGATCCAGCCGCGCGAGCGAGGCGCCCTGCAACCACATGGGCAGGATGAGGCGCCGCCGCTTGAATACGAGCCTGCGCGTCTCGAAAGGCGAGCCGAGCGCTTCGGCGAGCGCGAGCAGCTGACGGTTGTCGCCTTCGTGCCGGCCGAGCAGCACCCATACGCGCGGCGCGCCCTGCGGCGGCCGGTACTCGAAGCAGCGCGAGCCGCCGGGCTCGATGAGCTCGAGCTCCCATGCCACGCCGGGCCGGCGCTCGGCGGCTTCGGCGAGGCCCTCGCGCCACCACTGCGCCGCATCCGTCAGCCGCGGCGGAGCCGACCGATCGGCTGGCGCGGCCACCTGCCGCAAGTCGACGCGCAGCCGTACGGAGCGCCGTGCCGCGGCAAACAGCCCTTCGAGAAACCATGCCCGGTCCACTGGCGGCAGCAACTCGAGGTACCCCAGGACGGCAACCGTCTCCGCGGGGGCTGCAGGTAGCAGCGGTGCCCGCCGCTCGGCGAGAAGCCGGCGATAGGCGCCGCTCGGCCGCTCGCGCGTGAACGGCTGGTAACGCTGCGCGTCGGCTTCACGCTCGAGCTGCAGCCAAAGCGCGCCCAGCGGATGCGGATGGTAGGAGTATTGCTCGGGGGTCGGCCGCCACGGCTGCAAGTGCAGCGTCGTGTAGTGAAGTAGCCTCGACTCGCCCGGACGGTACTCAAGATCGCGCGCATTCCAGCCGCCGTCGAGCGCCCCCCAAAGACCGGGCTCTGCGGCAGGTGCATCAACCAGATCGCGCTTACCGCCGGCCTGCGCGGACAGAAGGTTCCACCAGCGCAGCATGCGCGCGCAATCCATGACCATCACGGAGGTGTCGTTGGCCGCAACCGCCCGATAGCCGCAGCCCTGCAAGTCGAGATCGAACAACGCCGCCGGGTCGGCGAGATAGATCTGGTCGACGTCGTTGTAGATGGCGTGGCCGTGTCCGCCCGCGAGCTCCGGAATTGCGAACCGGTACTGGGTGAAGCCGGTGCGCCAGGTCCTGCGGTCGAATCCGGGCAGGTCCTTCATGAGATAGACCTGGTATACGCGCGCCGGGTCGCGGTGCTTGTGCACCGTGTAGAGAAAGACCCGCTCGGCGCGCTGCTGCGCCTCCTCGGTGCCGAGGAAGATGCGCACCGGCGGCTTGCCGCTCGGGATCGCCCCCGGCGCGACGCCGAAGGTCAGGCACTCGATCGCGAGCGCCTCGGCCGTCTGCAGCGCTGAGGCCGCACTGTGATTTCGCAAGGTAGCTGACATCGACGGCGCGTCACATGATGGTAAAGGCGCGCCCGTCCGGCAATCGGTAGCGAGAGAAATCAGCAACGTCAACGGTCATGACGTCCGTAACGTCCGTTTCGATTGCCAGCCAATAGAGGGATGCGTCCGCCAGATCCATCTCCCGTTTGCTGCGTGTGGCGTAACGCTTCATCCAACCCACCATATCCCCGAGGTGATACGGTTCGAACGGGTACACCAGAGTGCCTCCTGTTTCGATCCAGGTAAGCATTTCGTAGCGTTGCGGGGTATCGAGCAGATAAGCGGCCTCGACGACACAGGGCCAAGTGGTGAGGAGCCGCAGTCCTTGCGGCGCCAGGTTCTCGATGATCCGATCGAAGCGCTTGTGATGCCGATCATCGACCGCGAAGAGCGCGATCATCGGCCCCGCATCAATCAGCACGCTTCGCACGAAGCTTCGCCTTCATCCTTGCAGAGACGTTCTCGGACGCTCTCGGATCGCCCATGGGCCTGAGGCTACGCGTGGCCTTGAGCAGGGTGTATGGGTTCTTCACCCCGAGCACACGCTCCAGCGCATCTTTCACGAAATCCGACTTCGTCATACCCAGCCGCTTGGCTTCCTGATCCACTCGAGCCTCCAACGCCGGGTCCAACCTCACCGACAGCGCCATTGCAACCTCCGTATGCACGTATTACAAGCACACAGTACGCAATCCAGAGAGCCTTTGCAAGGTGATAGCGCGACGGGGGAAGCTCCTGCACTACCTCTTCGGAGGCACACCAGTTGAAGCGACCTCGTAGCTTCCGGCGAGTGACCTGAGGGATCCGGTGATCTCGGGGACGGGCGCAACGCAACCGAGCGATAGTAATATGCGCCACAACAACAGGCCAACGGCATCCTGCATCGAAACCCATTTGTGCCTCAATGATTTCGACTGAACCGGCCAGCCCCGACGCGCCGCTTGCGGCGGTGACGGGCGCGACGGGTTTCATCGGCCGCCATCTCGTGTCCGCGCTCGCGCAGGCCGGGTGGCGGGTGCGGGTGCTTGTCCGGCGCGAGCCGCGCATACCGGATTGGCGCGGGCTCAGCCCCGAAGTCGTGCCCGGCACGCTAGCCGATGCGGCGGCGCTCGAGCGCCTGGTCGAAGGCGCGGACGCGGTGATCCATGCCGCGGGCCTCATCAAGGCCGCAAGGCGGCGCGAGTTCTTCGAGGTCAACGGCGCGGCGAGCGCCTCGCTTGCCGGCATCGCACGGCGGCTCGCGCCGCAGGGCCATTTCGTCCTCGTCTCGACGCTCGCCGCACGCGAGCCGGGCATCTCGGACTACGCCGCGAGCAAGCGCGCCGGCGAAGACGCCGTGCGCGAAATCCTCGGATCTCGTGTCACGGTGCTGCGCCCGGCGGCCGTATACGGTCCCGCCGATCCGGAGACGCTGCGATTCTTCCAACTTGCGCGTCACCGCATCGTGGCGCTGCCGGCACCGCCGCAGGCGCGGGTGGCGCTCATTCACGTGCAGGATCTCGCACGGCTCATCGTGAAGATGGCGGCATCCGAGCCGCAGGGCGAGGTGCTGTCAGCGGCGGACGCGCAGCCGGCAGGCTACGGTTGGGCCGAGATTCTCGGCATGGCCGCGCGCACCGTCGGCAATCCGCATGCGCGGCTCGTACGGGCGCCGCGGGCGCTGCTGCACACCGTCGCATGGGCTGGCGATGTCGGGCGGCTGCTCGGCTCGGCGACGATGCTGAACTCGCACAAGCTGCGCGAAATTTCCCACCTCGACTGGTCCGTGTCGCCCGCGGAGCAGGCGAGGCCGGCGGGCTGGACCCCCCGCTTCGAGATCGAGTCCGGATTCGCCGACACCGTGGCCTGGTACCGCGCGGCCGGCTGGCTGCCCCGCTAGCGAAGCAGGCCGCGGCGGCGCAGCCGGTAATACACGCCCGGGGCGGCGAGCAGCGGAAAGCGCCGTTCCCACGGCGCGACGGGAAGGCGCACGCCCGAATGGCGTTCGACTTTCCATACGACGTAGTCCAGCGCTCGGTCGAAGGTGAACGCCGCCTTCAGGAGCCGCAGCACATTGAGCGGGCGCCCGAAGCGGCGCCGAAGCGTCCATTTTCGCAGCGCACCGGCGCGGGCGCGCAGCGTAAGGATCGGACGCAGCTCACCCGCATGCTCTTCGTACGCGACGCCGGCGGCCTGCCACGAAGCCGGGAGCAGGCGCGCATAGCGCCCGCGCGCGCGCGCAACGACCGCGTCGCTGCGGCTCGCCGACTCCACTCGCAGCTCGAGCTCGTAGGTGCGTGCATAGAGTGCATTCCAGTACGCAACGGCTTCGCCACGCCCGGGACCCAGCACGGCGGCCCAGTATCCGGCCGCCATCGCCGCGCTGCAGACGGCGCCGAGCACCTCGGTGCGGTCCGCATCGCTGCGCGCGTAGATGCAAGCGCACGGCTGCGAGAAGCGCGTCCATAGCGTGGTGTCGAGCGAGCGCGCGGCCATTGCGCGGCGAAACTGCGCAGTTGTCATGACTGCGTACTTCGCCCGCAACATGCGCCCTTCGATTGTCTCCTCCGCATAGCCTACATTCGGCGGCAGCACGCGATTGGAAGCGGCGGCAAAGCGGCTTTGCGGCCAGGCGCCGGCGCGATCGACCAGCAGATAGAAGTCGAACAGCGTATCGAGCGCTTGCTCGCGCAGCGCCGACCCATAGAAGAGCACGGCAGCGACCCCCGCGGGCGCGCGCGCGGCAAGCCGCTCGGCGAACACCGTGATCTCACGAGGAACCGCGGCTCGAAGCTCCGGTTCGATCAGCGCCGCGAGCGCCGGGTGCGGCGGCGAATCAGCCCTCAGGGCGCGAGCCACGAGCGCAGCGGCCGCTGGCGGCGCACCCATGCCGCCTGCGTGAGGCGCACCGTATGAATGAGCAGCGAGAGCATCGTCCAGACTGCAACGGCCACGATGCCGATATCCGGCCGTCCCGCGACGGCCGCCACGGTGAGAATGACGAGGTTCGGATTGCGCCGGGCCGTGATCAGGCGGAAGCGGCTATCGAATCGCTGCCAGGTGTGCATGTCCATGCGAAACCACGCGATGAACACCCCTTCCTCCAGCCGCTGCAATACGTAACCCGCCACAAGTGCCGTGAGAACCGGCGAAGGGTCCGCCAGCTGCCAGCCGGCGGCCGGCAGCCCCACCATCCACGTCCACCACCAGAACGGCGGATGGATGAGATCGATGCCATGATCGAAGACGTCGCCGAAGCGCGTCGACTGCAGCGTGACGCGAGCGAGCTTGCCGTCGACCGTATCGAGGAATGTCATCGCCCAGGCGGCGACCAGTCCGAGGCCGTAGCGGCCGGTCCAGAACAGCCACATCGCGGCCAGGACGAGCAGGAGACTTGCGAACGTGACCTGGTTGGGCGTGATGCGGTGGCGCGCACAGAAGCGCGTCGCCGCCCGCGCGGGCGCGGGCCAGAGGTAGAGCGTGACCGCATCCGTCACGCCTTTGTAGGCGCCACCGAAGACGCGGCGCTCGACTGCCGGCAGCGTCTCGGACGTAAGCGGCATGAGGTAGGGCAGCTCGCGCTTGCGCAGCTTGTCGTCGTAGCCGCTGGCGACCTCGGCCACACTCACGGCGCGCACGCCCGGCGGAACGCCGTAGGCGGCGAGCGTTGTTGCGGTCTCGTCGCGCCGCTCGGCACGGATGCTCACCCCCACGCACTTGCCGCCGTCCGCGACGAGCGCGCAGTCTTCATGCGCCGCGACCAGGCCGCGCACGATCGCCTGGTCGTAGACCCAGTCGGCTCGCAGCGACACGACGCGGTCCGCAAAGGACTCGCCGGCGCCGGCGCCGGCGCGCTCGAGCTGACGGCGCAGCCGCAGCGCCGAAGGCAAACCCCAGATGCGCAGCGGCGATTCGCCGACGACGTGTCCGGACACCTCGCTCATGGCTGGCGACGGCGCGCTTCGCGCGCAATGTATGGCACAATCATCCCGCTTCGCAAAGGCCCGCATTATCGATGAAAACGATCACCGTTGCGCACGTCTCCGACCTGCACCTGCCGTTCGAGCCGAAGCTCGGGCTGGCGCAGCGGCTGTCGAAGCGCCAATTGAGCGCCTGGGCCTGGCGGCGCCGGCGCAACATCCAAAGCGAAACGATCCTGGCCGCGCTTGCCGCAGAGCTGCGCGCAGCCGACCTCGACCATATGGTGATTACCGGCGATCTCGTCAATTTCGCCCTGCCGGAGGAGTTCGCGCGTGCGGCTGCGTGGCTGCAAGCGCTCGCCCCCGCAGATCGCATCAGCGTCGTGCCCGGTAATCACGACGCGCTGGTCCGCGTCGCCGAGTCCGAAGGGCTGGGCCGCTGGTCCGCATGGACCAGCACGGACGGCAACTGGCCCTTCGTTCATCGGCGGGAAGGATTGGCGCTGATCGGCCTCAATTCGGCGCGGCCGACCGCGCCCCTGCTCGCCCGCGGACGCATCGGCGCAGACCAGCTTGCCCGGCTGGAGGCCGTGCTGAACGAGGAAGCGCGCACCGGTCGCATCCGCGTCGTGGCTGTGCATCACCCGGTGGCAAGTGGCGCGGTGAGCTGGCGCCGCGCGCTCGCCGACCGTGCCGAGCTGGGCGCCGTGCTGCAGCGCGCGGGCGCCGAGCTCGTACTGCACGGCCACGCGCACAATGCCCGTCTCGATGCGCTGCCGGGGCCCCATGGAATGCGCGGCATGATTCCGTGCCTGTGCGTGCCGTCGTCCTCTGCGCTGCCCAACGCGAAGGACGAGGCCGCGCGCTGGCATCGGCTAAGTTTGTCGCCCGCCGGCCGGGCCGAGGTCGCCATACGGCAATGGTCGGCAGCCGAGGGGCGCTTCGTCGATGCCGGCGGCTACGAGCTCTGCCTTCCCCGCCGCATGACGGACGCGAGTCCCGTCCCGGCTTTCATCGATCGCACCTCGATGCGGCTCGCACGAACGGCGACCTGACGATGGCAAACGCGACCGAGATCAAGTTCGGCGACCCGGCGAACCGCATCGCACAGAGCGAGCGCTGGAGCGTGCTGCTGCGGCCCAGGCAACCCACGCTCGGGTCGCTCGTGCTGGTATGCCGCGAGCCGGTGCTCGCCTTCTCCGATTTGAGCCCCGAAGCCTTCGCCGAACTGCGCGACGTGGTGCGCAAGGTAGAGCACATGCTGCGCGATTACACGGCGTACGAACGCATCAATTACCTGATGCTGATGATGGTGGACCCCGACGTGCACTTTCATGTCATACCGCGCTATCCGGGCAAGCGCAGCTTCATGGGCATGGAATTTCCGGATGTGGGCTGGCCGGGGCCGCCCGCGCTCGAGCCCGCGGTGAACCTGGATGATGCGGCCCGCGACGCGCTGGTCGGAGAGCTGCGCCAAGCCTGGCACCGAGCCGCCGCGTAGGCGTCGAGGTCTTAGTTGAGCCTCAGGGTCGCGTACCGGCTGGACTTCTACATGCTGCGGGCGCTTGCGGCCCCGCTCGCCTTCGTTCTCGGCGCCATCCTGATCGCTCAGCTGCTCGAGCGCTTGCTGCGGCTATTCGATCTGGTCGCGGCTACCGGGGCTCCGGTCTCGTCGGTATTCACGATGGCGGCCCAGCTCGTGCCGCACTACCTCGGCGTCGCGCTGCCGGCGGCGTTCACCGTGGCCATGTTCCTGGCGCTGGCCCGGCTGAGCGACGACAGCGAGCTCGACATCGTGCTCGCCTCGGGCCGCTCGCTGATGCGCGTCGCGGTGCCGTACTTCGCGCTCTCGATCGCGCTCGCCGCATTCAGTCTCTACCTCTTCGGTCATCTGCAGCCGCTCAGCCGCTACGCCTACCGCGCTTCCGTGCACGAGGCCCTGCACGCCCGATGGGACGCCCGTGTGGAAGAGAATCGGTTCGGCGACGCCGGGCGCGGCTTCGTGTTCCACGCCGAGTCGGTAGCCCCCGACAAGCGGAGCCTGCAAGGCGTCTTCGTACACCGCCGCGTCGGCAACGGGGAGGAAGTCACGACGGCGCCTCGCGGGCGGCTCGTTCCAGCCGCCGACGGGCGCCTGCTGCTCGAGCTCGAAGACGGCCAGATGATGCGGGAGTACGAGCCAGGCAAGGCCTGGTTCGGACGCTTCGTGAAAGCCGTCATCAACGCGGATTTCAGTCCTGCCCCACCGCCGTTTCGCGCGCGGGGCAATTCCGTGCGCGAGCTGACGCTGCCCGAGCTCTGGGCAGGGATGCACGACCGCGACACGACCGACTTGTCGCCGCAGCGCCTCGCCGGAGAATTCCACGGCCGTCTGGCACGATCGTTCGTACTGCCCCTGCTGCCGCTTCTCGCCATCCCGCTCGGCATGGCGGCAAAGCGCGGCCGGCGTGCGCTGGGCGCGGTATTCACTGCGCTCGCCCTGCTCGTGCTGAACCACAGTTTGCAGTTCGGCGAAAGCCTGGCGGAAAGCGGCCGCGCCGACGCGGCGCTGGCGGTCTGGACGCCGCTGATCGTGTTCGCGGCCCTTTGCCTGTGGCTGTTCCGGGGTAGCCTCGCCTGGCCGGGCGATAATCCGCTCACCCGTGCGGAGAGCCGCCTGAGGGAGACGTTGCAGCGCTTGCGCCGCCGCGCACCCGGAAGGCAGCGATGACAGGCGCGCTTGCGGCCTATCTGCGCCGGCGCGTCGCCGTCCACACGCTCATGCTGACCGGGTTTTTCATCGCGCTCATGCAGGTGCTCGAGTTGATGGACATGACCACCGACGTGCTGGACCGCGACCTGGGCATCGGGGGCCTCGCCTACTATGCCGCGCTGCGATCGCCGAGCCAGGTCGTGGTGGCGCTGCCGCTGGCGGCGTTGCTCGGCGCCATGTGGGCGTTCCACGACCTCGCGCGAAACCACGAAATGGTCGCGATCCGGACCGCGGGGGTCAATCTGAAGCAGATCGTGGCGTACCTGCTTCCCGTCCCGCTGGTCGTGGCGGCGGCGTATGTCGTGTTGTCGCAGGGCGTGGTGCCGGAGGCGGAGGCCGCGCTCCAGTCGTGGTGGGTCGCCACGGCGCCGCACGACGATTCGCCGCGGTCGAGCTGGATCCGCACGAGCGCAGGACCGGTCTCCTACCTGGCCGCGTCGCCCGACGGCGAGCGCCTCACCGGCGTGCGCATCTACATTCTTGGCGAAGACGCCTTGCTTTCCGAGCGGATTTCCGCCCAAACGGCGCACTGGCAGCAAGGCGCCTGGCATCTCGAAGACGTCGAGCGCTTGGATACGCCCGGCGGGCAGGCGCCAGCCCGCAACGAGCCCGTGCGGACATGGACGACCAATCTCAGCCCGGACGACGTGCGGCTCGCCGACATCGCGCGCCCGAAGCTCTCCAGCGTCATGCTGCTCGACGTCATCGGCGGCGAACGCGCCGCCAGTCAACCGCTCAGCTACTACCAGACCGCGCTCTTTCGCTCATTCGTGGCACCACTCGCCCCTTTCATCATGCTGCTGCTCGCATTGCCGGCGGCGCGCGGCCTGCCTCGACGCAGCGACGGCGGTGGGGCTCTGCTGCTCGTGCTCGGGCTCGGCCTCGCCTTCCTGCTCTGTGACGGCTTCATGGGGGCGCTCGGGACCAGCGGGCGCGTGCCCGCTGCCGTCGCCGCGCTCGCCGCGCCGTTGCTGTTCTCGGCCATCGGCCTGCTGCAACTACATTTTTCCGAGGGAAGATGAATCTCTGGATCGAGACCGGCAATCTCTCACGCGCCCAAGCATTGTTCGGCGTGCCGCCGCTCGAGCGCCTGCGCCGCAGCGTCGGCCGCTTGGCGCCCGGCGACACGGTGACGCTGTCCGGAGCGGGGGCCGCGGACGCTTCATGGGCCGGTGCGCAAATCGATCCGGACGCATCGCCGTTGGGAACACGCCTGCGACGCGCACTCGTCGAAGCGGCCGGCCCGCTCGTCGTGCTGGATGGATCGCACGTCACCGACCCGCGCCTCATCCGTTTTCTTGCCTCGTCGGGCCCCTGCGTCGCTTCGCGCGGCGAAGGTGCGCAGCGCGCCACGGCCCTGCGCCTGGATCGCTCGCACGCCGATGCGATACCGCCCGACGCGACCAGCCTGCAAGCGGTGGCCGACGCGCTGCTCGCCTCGGGGCGCATCGCGCCGCTGGACGAGCGCACGTTTCCCGCTTACATCGACAAGCTGCGGCGCTCGCTGCCTTGGTGGCAATACGCGGTCGAAGACCGCGCCACGCGCAGCCGGCTCGAAAGGCGGCTTTTCTGGGACAACTACAAGGGCTCGACCGACCTTCTGACGCGCTGGGTGTATCCGCCGCTGGTGTGGCCGCTGGTGCGGCTGTGCACGGCCTTGCGGATTCATCCCAATGTGCTGACAGCGCTGTCGGTGGTGCTCGCGTTCGCGGCCGTTCCGCTTTGGGCAGGCGGGCATTGGCTCGCCGGTTTCGCCTGCGCCTACGCGATGAGCATCCTGGACAGCGTCGACGGCAAGGTGGCGCGCCTGACCTTTACCGATTCCAAGATAGGCAATGTGCTCGATCACGGGCTGGATCAAGTGCACCCGCCCTTCTGGTATTTCGCCTGGGCCTGGGGTCTGGGCGCGCACACAGCGAGCGATCCACTGTACGTGGCTGCGATTTGGCTCATCGTTTTCTACATCGCCGACCGGCTGGTGCTCGCCGTGGCCAAGCGCAGGATAGGTTTCGCGCTGCATGCCGCGACACGCCTCGACACGCTCGCCCGCTCCGTGATTGCACGGCGCAACATCACCATGACCATCATGGCGCTCGCGCTTCTCATCGGCGCGGGCAACGCGGGATTGATCCTCGTGACTGCCTGGCAGGGGCTTACGTTCGCATGGCACACGGTACGCACCGTCTGGCTCGGATTCCTGTCTCCTCGTCCTGCGCGGCCCAAGCCGCGATGAGCGGAGTCTCCGTCGTCCCCGTACGCACGCGCGCGGAGCTCGATCGCTTCATCCGGCTACCCCAACGTCTCTACGCCAACGATCCCTGCTTCGTTGCGCCGCTGCACCTCGAGCGCAGTCAGGCACTTTCGCCGCGCAAGAATCCGTACTTCCAGCACGCTGAAGCGCAATTCTTCCTGGCGCAACGCGCAGGCCGCGACGTGGGGCGCATCAGCGCCCAGGTCGACCGGCTCGCGCCGGACACAGAGGGACATTTCGGTTTGGTGGCGGCCGAGGACGACGCCGGGATATTCAGCGGGCTGTTCGCGGCGGCGGAGGCGTGGCTGTGCGCGCGCGGGCGCCGGCGCGCGCTCGGCCCGTTCAATCTGTCCATCAACGAGGAAAGCGGGCTGCTCGTCGATGGCTTCGGAACGCCGCCGATGATGATGATGGCGCACGACCCGCCGTACGCGGCGCAGCGCCTGGAGGCCTGCGGCTACGTCAAGGCCAAGGACACGATCGCGTATCTGTACGACATCGAGCACGATCTGCCGCCGGCCGCGCGCCGGCTCATCGACACGCGAACGCCCGCGACGCTCGAGGTGCGCGGCCTCGATGCGGCCCGTTACATGCAGGAATTCGACCTCGTCACGAACATCTTCAACGTGGCCTGGTCCGCCAACTGGGGCTTCATTCCGTTCACCGAGGCCGAGATCCGGCACATGGCGAAGGAGCTCAAACCCCTGATCGCCCCGAGCTGCGTCGCGATCGCGCAGATGCATGGAAATCCGGTCGGATTCGGCGTGCTGCTGCCCAACCTGAACGAGGCGATCACCGGCTTCGAGGGCCGCCTGCTGCCGTTCAACTGGCTGCGCCTGCTCCTTCGCCTCAAGCGCGGGACCCGCAGCGCGCGCGTGCCGCTGATGGGTATCCGCCCGGAATATCAGGGCGGCGTGCTCGGCGGACTGATCGCGTTCCTCATCATCGACCGGCTGCGAAACGGCGCCCGGGCGCGCGGCGTGAAACAGGTCGAGCTCTCCTGGATCCTGGAGGACAACTGGCCTATGCGGCGGGTCATCGAATCGCTCGGCGCAACTGCGTACAAAACTTACCGGCTCTACGAGAAGGCGCTCGCTTGAAGGCGGCCGATGGTCTGAACGCCCTCGTGCTCGCGGCCAGCCGACCGGGCGGGGATGCCCTCGCAAGGCACGCGGGCGTGAGCCACAAGGCGCTGATCGAGGTCGACGGCCGCAGCATGATCGAACGCGTCGTGGCCGCGCTCGCCGCCGTGCCCGAGGTAGGGCGCATCCTGATTGCGATCGATAGACCCGAGGTGTTGTCGGCGCTTTCCGGATTGCGTGCGCCGCAGTGTCCGAAGCCGATCATCACCGTGCCGGCCGCGGAGAGCCCGAGCGCGAGCGTTGCCGCCGTGCTCGAGCGCGAGGGCACGCCGCTCATCGCCACCACCGCGGATCATGCGCTCCTCATGCCGCAGTGGCTGCAGGCGTTCATCGACGCCTGCCCGCCCGAGGCCGATGTGGTCGCCGCGCTGGCGCGCAAGAACGCGGTGCTTGCCTGCGCGCCCGGCACGCAGCGCACCTACCTTCGCTTTGCCGACGGCGAGTTTTCCGGCTGCAATCTTTTTTTCTTCCAGCGCCCGGCCGCCGCGCGCGTGGTGCATCTATGGCGCGAGATCGAGGCGCATCGCAAGTCGCCGCTCAAGATGATGCTGCGGCTGGGGATAGGAACGGCGCTGCGCTACCGGATCGGACAGTTGCGCCTCGGGGATGCGCTGGCGCGGCTGGAGGCGCTTTGCGGTGCTCAGGTTCGCGTCGTGGAACTGGCGGACGGCCGCGCGGCCATCGATGTCGACAAGCCTGCCGACCTCGAGCTCGTACGCTCGCTCGCCGCTAACCTCTGAGCCCGGCGAAACTCGGCTCGCCCTCGTCGGGCAGCGGACGCTGGGCAATCCAGGCGGCAGTGAGTGCGCGGCAGCGCACGAGGTCCGCGGAAAAGTCGAGCTCCGCCCACTGCAGCTTCTCGATCGATTCCACCCGCACGTCCACCTCCGCCTTCGCCAGGCGATCGATGGCCGAGAGATACCAGAGCTTCGCGCCCTCCGCAGTGCGCATGATGCGTTCCAGCTCTACGACGAACCGGGCCGCACCCGCGGCATCGAAGCGCAGGAAGCCGATCGACTCGCC
This sequence comes from Betaproteobacteria bacterium, assembly GCA_009377585.1. NCBI lineage: Bacteria > Pseudomonadati > Pseudomonadota > Betaproteobacteria > Betaproteobacteria bacterium. Next base: position 12,755 of record WHTS01000046.1, on the reverse strand, counting down.
CGTGACCTCGGCGGCGGGCAACGTCTTGCCGATGGCGGCCAGGCGCCCGCCCTGCTCGCACACTTTCATGTCATCGGCATCGTAGCTCGGCTTGCGGTCGATCGTGACCGTGATTGCGGCCCCCGGCGCTGCCAGCAGGCGGCGTGCGATTTCCGGCTCGAACAGGGTGTCACCGTTCAGGATCAGGCAGGCACCGGCGAGCTCGGTACGCGCCATCCAGCAACTCGCGAGATTGTCGGCGAGCTTGTAGAAGGGATTGAAAAGCGTGCGTACCTGCAGCGACCGGGGAGCCCGGTTCTCGATCTCGCGCTGCACGAGATCGTCGCGAAAGCCGGTGACGACCACGGCCTCGCGCACGCCCGCTTCGGCCAGACCGTGCAGCTGCCACTCGAGCATGCTGCGTCCGTTGAGCGGCAGCAGACACTTCGGGATGTGCTCGGTATGAGGAAGAAGCCGGCTGCCCTGGCCGGCGCTGAGGATGACGGCTTTATGTGCGCTGCGCGAGGCCATTCTGCCTGGTCAATGGCTTTGGTGATTGCGGAATCGGCGGAAAACCGGTCTTGCAGGACCTCGTGCCCAGTTACTCTTGTTCGCGCATGCCGCGGAACACGGAGCGATATCCGGCCTGTTCGAGTCGGGTAATTTCGCCTAGTTTAAGTCAGACGGAGGAGAAATGTCTCGCAGCAAAGTGATGCGTTCGCCGGCCAGCATCGAACGCATGCGCGCCATGGCGGTGGACATCGTGCTCACCAGCCCGGAGGAATTCGGCAGCCTGATCGAGTCCGAAATGCGCCGGTGGGGCAAAGTCGTGGCAGCACTCGGGCTGAAGAAAAACTGACGCGTCAGCCGGCCTGCGCCTCGCGCACCACGCTGTCATCGATCAGCGCGGCGAGCGCTTCGCGCGTGCGCGGCGAGCGATTCTGCGTCCTGGCGATCCATGGCTCCTGGCGCACGAAAACATCCAGCAGGTCGGTGGCCAGCCTGCCCACGTAGTCGAAGTAGGGCCACGCGCTGCGAACGGTTTCCACGTCCAGCTCCGCCGCCTGCGCCACCAGGCGCCAACCGATTTCCGGTTCGATCTTCAAACGCCGCGTCGCGGCGATCAGCGAGCGCACGAAAGCGACAATTTTGGGCCGCATCACCGGATCGTCCAGATTCGCCTGCGTGGTGCAGAGGCAGAACTTCTCGGTGTAGACCGCGGGATCGTAGAACGCTATGGCGTCGGCTCCGATCGCCATCTTGGCGTTTTGCACCTGCGGCTCCCACAGCGCGACGGCATCGATCTGGCCGTCGCGCAGCGCCTGCGGCAACAGCTTGATCGGCGCTTGCGTGTGCGCCATGAAGGGCACGCGGACGACATCGTCCGCCGTGAGGCCGACGCTGCGCAACATCGCGTCGAGGAAAAATTCCGCGGAGGACTCGAGCTGCGTTCCCACCCGCTTGCCGCGCAGGTCGGCCAGCCGGACGATGCCTGCCGAGCGACGAGCGACGATACGATAAGGGCATTCGGCAACCGTGAAAATAAACCGCAGGTCCGGATGATCGGCCGAGCCTCGCAGCGCCTGGGTCTCGGAATTGAGCGCGATGTCGGCCTGGCCGGCCGATTTCAGGCTGGCAAGATCGCTCGCCTTACCCCACAGCGCCATCACGCTGCCGTGGCTGAGCAATGTCTTGCCGGCATGGATCTGCTCGGCGGCCAGCAATACCGGCGCCATCTCCAACAACGAAAGATTACCGTAGACGCGAAGCGTTTCCGCGCAGCTCCGATTCGCAGCGTTCATGGGGGACTCGATGATCAACAGCAACGACTGTATTCGAAGGCGGTGCGCGCGTCCATCGGTCCGATTCCTGCAGGCGCCCCTGACCATCGCCAAGCCTGCTGGCGATGGCGTCCTCTTGTGCGCCAGCTGCGGCGCGCCACCGGCCCGACCGGAAAGCCGGCGTCGCCTATGAAGGCGGATACAGCCACGGACGTTGCGAACGATATGCGCGCTCGAACGATTCGAAGGCATCGTCGTACTGCGCCGTGCGCGCGATATCGTCGAGACCTTCCAGCAGGCACTTTGCGCACCGGATGGATGTCGAAGTGCATGACCTTTCCTTGCGGATCGGTGACCGTCTGGGCCGCGAGGTCGACGCTGACGGTCGCCCCCGGGTGCTCGCGCAGGTGCTTGCGCATGGCCGCGCACTCCGCCTCCGGCAGCACCACCGTCAGCAGGCCGTTCTTCGCGCAGTTGTTGGCGTGGATGTCGCCGACGCTCGGTGCGATCACGCAGCGGATACCGAACTCGTACAGCGCGTAGACCGCGCTCTCGCGCGACGATCCACCGCCCCAGTTGCGATCGGCGACGATGATCTGCGCGCGATCGAACGGCGCGACGTTGAGCAGGTGCTCCTTCTCGGAGCCGTCCGGGTTGAAGCGCCGGTCGTGCAGCAGGATGTTGCGGTGTCCGGGTCCCCGCGGCACCTTGTTGAAGCGCGTCGGGCAAAGCTGATTGGTGTCGACGTTGGGCTCGTCGATCGGCGCCGCGATGGCGATGAGTCGGGTAAAGGGTTCCATCGTGCCTGCGCTACTGGAGCAGCTCGCGCACGTCGGTCAGACGACCTTTGAGCGCCGCCGCGGCCGCCATCGCCGGACTTAGCAGGTGCGTCCTGCCGCCGATGCCCTGGCGGCCGCGGAAATTCCGGTTCGAGGTCGAGGCGCAGCGTTCGCCTGGTTTCAACTGATCGCCGTTGAGCGCGGTGCAGAGCGAGCAGCCCGGTTCGCGCCATTCGAACCCCGCCGCCCGGAAGACCGCATCCAGCCCCTCCTTCTCGGCCTGAGCCTTGACGGTGCCGGATCCCGGCACTACCCAGGCTGGAATCACCGCCCTGCCGAGCCGCGCCACCGCGGCGGCCGCGCGCAGATCCTCGATGCGCGAGTTGGTGCAGGAGCCGATGAACACGCGGTCGATCGCGATATCCTGCAGCGGCATGCCGGGCTGCAATCCCATGTAGTCGAGCGCGGCTTCGTACTCGCTGCGCAGCTCGACATCCAGGTTTCGCATGTCCGGGATCTGGCCGGTGACCGGCGTCGCCTGCTCCGGGTTCGTGCCCCACGTCACCATCGGGGCGATCGCGGCGCCATCCAGCGCAACCTCGCGATCGAACGCCGCACCCGCGTCGCTCGGAAGCGAACGCCAGAACGCCAGCGCCTGCGCCCATCCCGAGCCGCTCCTCGGGGCATAGGGCCGCCCTTCCATGTAGGCGTAGGTGACCTCGTCCGGAGCGACCATGCCCGCGCGCGCGCCGGCCTCGATGGACATGTTACAGAGCGTCATGCGCCCTTCCATGGTCAACCCGGTGATGGCGCTGCCCGCGTATTCGATGACGTGGCCCGCACCGCCGAAGACGCCGATCTTCGCGATGATGGCGAGGATCACGTCCTTGGCAGAAACGCCGGGGCCGAGTGCGCCGCCGACGCTGATGCACAGCGTCGCCGATTTGCGCTGCCAGGTCCGTTGCGTCGCCATGACATGCTTCACGTCCGATGCGCCGGCGCCGAACGCCAGCGCGCCGAATGCGCCATGCGTGGACGTATGCGAGTCGGCGCCGACGATGAGCAGCCCCGGCTGGGTGATGCCTTGTTCCGGCGGCACCACGTGCAGGATGCCTTGGCGCGGATCGTCGATACCGAACAGCGTCACGCCGTGCCGGGCGGTGTTCGCCGCCAGCAGCTTCACCATGTTGCGGATCTCGGGAATCGCAATGGCGTCGACGCCGCCCGCGCGGCTTGCCGTCGGGACGTAGTGGTCGGCGTGCGCGAACACCTGGCGCGGCCGCGCGAGCTTGCGGTTGGATGCATCGAGCGCGGCGAACGCGTGCGACGAGCCCTCGTGCACGTACAGGCGATCCACGTACAGCAGCGCTTCGCCTTCCTCCGCCGCAATCAGGTGGCTCGCCCAGATCTTCTCGAACATCGTTTTCGCCGCCATGGCAACGTCTCCCTCGGCAGTCCGGAAGTGGGAATAGCGTACGGTACTCCCTGGTTTCGACTTCGAACAGCCTGCGCGTTGTCCCGGCTCGTGTGGCGAATCGCAAATTCGTCGCGATTCGTCATTTCCGCGCAAGCGGGAATCCAGAATCGGCTGGGCGTGAATGACCGCGCGCGCACGCACGCTGAACGGACCGCAGTCGACCACGTCGTCGGCAGCGATTTCGCGCACGACCGGACGCGGTTTCGAGCGCGGCAGCGTCCCGCCGCGCGCCACGAACACCGCCTGGCTCATCGGCAACTCGGTGCGCGCCGCGAGATCCGGGCCGAACACGCCGCCTTCTCCGACGACGAGCTCGGTCATCCGCGCGGTATGCGCGGGTCCGTAGACATTCAGCTCGGGGATCTTGTCGGCACCCTGGTCCCAGCGCGTCATCAGCAGCCGGATGTAGTCGAGGCAGTGATCGTAGTGCAGGTGAGTGAAGAATATGTCCGTGACCTGTGTGGGCTTTACGCCCGACTCGAGCAGCCGGTGGTAGGCGCCCGGGCCGAAATCGAACAGGATTTTCCGCTCGCCGACCTCGACCAGGTAGCCGGAGCTCATGCGCTTCAACGACGGCGTGGGTGTTCCGGTGCCGAGCAGTCTGATCCGCATTTTTGTGTTCCACCCGTTCAAGAGGTCGAGGGTCGCCGCGTGCTCACAGGTTCGGACGGCTCGCCAGCGCCGCCTTCAGCGTTGCGAGCGCCGCTTCGCGCTCGCCGCCAGCCAGCACGAGCCGCGGAGGACGCACGCGCTCGTTGCCCATACCGACCTCCTGCTGCACGAGTTTGATGAGTTGCACGAACTTCGGCAAGGTATCCATGCGCAGAAGCGGCAGGAACCAGCGATAAAGCGCGTCCGCCGTTTCCGTCTCGCCGCGCCTGGCGCGATCGAATAGCACCACCGACTCGCGCGGCAATGCGTTCACCAGGCCGGCGATCCAGCCCACGGCGCCCATGCGCACCGCCTCCACGACCATGTCGTCCAGGCCCGCGAACAGCGCCAGGCGCTCCCCGCACAGCGCCTTGACGGCCGTGATGCGCCGCACGTCGCCGCTCGACTCTTTCACGGCATGCAGGTTTTCGTTCTCGGCGGCGAGCTCGGCGATATGGGTCGCAAGAAAATCCGTCTTGTAGGCGATCGGATTGTTGTAGAGCATGCAGGACAGGCGCGTCGCCCGCACCACGGCCTGCACATGCGCCTTCATCTCCCGCCAATCGCTGCTGTAGACGTAGGGCGGCAGAACCATCAATGCAGCGCACCCCACCTGCTCGGAAGCTTTCGCCAGCGCGACCGCCTCGGCCGTGCTCAACGCCGCAATGCCCGCAACGACGGGCTTCTCACCCAGCGCGGCGACGAGGGTCTTCAGGATCGCGACCTTCTCGTCGAACGTGAGAGTCGCGGCTTCGCCGAGCGAGCCCAAGGCGACGACGCCCTCGCACCCCTGTGCGACCTGCCATTGCGCATGCTTCGCCAGGAATGCATGATCCACGCTGTAGTCCGGGTGGAACGCAGTGGTGATCGCCGAAATCACGCCAGTCCATTTCATCGCGAAGATCCTTTCCAAGGTCGATCAGTGGTAGCGATCGGGCGAAAGCAGGGTCAGATCGAGCTCGGGCTGCTCGCCGGATAAAACCTGTGCGACCAGCTGGCCGGTGATCGGACCGAGCGTGACACCGAGCATTGCGTGTCCGGTTGCGATGGCCAGATTGGCGCAGCGCGATGTCCGCCCGACATAGGGCAAACCGTCCGGCGAGCATGGACGTAACCCCCGCCACGGCCGAATCCCGTCGAAATCCGCCGGCGTGAAATCGGGGTAATAGCGCGGCACCGCAGCGACGATGCTGCGAACCCGGATCGGATTCACGCTCTCGTCGAGCCCGCACATCTCCATCGTGCCGCCGAATCGCAATGCGCCGCCCATCGGGCTGACCGCCACGCGCGCCTCAGCCAGTATCGCGCACATCCTCGGCGACTGGCGCGGGTGCGCCAAAGTGAGACTGTAGCCTTTGCCCGCCTGCAACGGCAGTTTGAGACCGAGGCTGCGTGCCAGCTCGCTCGACCATGAGCCCGCGGCAAGCACGAATGCGTCCGCTCCGATTTCCGCCTCTGCGCCCAGCTTCACGGCGGCGATCCGCTCACCGTCGAGCTGCCATCCAACCGCCTCGGTGTTCCATGCAAAGCGTACGCCATGCGCCGCCAGACGGCGCTGCAGCCCGGCGATCAGGCGCTCGGGGACGAGATTGCAGTCCTGCGCAAAGTGGACCGCGCCCGCCACGTCCATCCGTACGCCGGGATCGAGCGCCGCGGTGGCGGCGGCATCGAGCACTTCGACGCGCAAACCGAGCGCAGCCGCATGGTTCGCGACTTCGGCTTCGTCGTCGAGCGCTTGCAGGGTCTTGCAGAGCACGAGGACGCCGGTCCGGGCGAGTTGAAAGTCATTGTCGGTGTCGGCAAGCGCCTGGTAGCACTCGCGGCTCGCCAAGCTCAGATCGCGCAGCACCGGCGCCGCGCGGCGCACGTGCTCGGCCTTCGCTGCCCGCCAGAACTTGAACCCCCAGTCGATCAAGTCCCACGATGCTCGCGGCTGCACGTAGAAAGGCGAGCCGGGATCGCGCATCCACTTGAGCCCCTGGGATACCACGCCTGGCGCCGCGAGCGGCACGAAATGGCTCGGAACGATCAGACCGGTGTTGCCGAAAGAGCAGCCGTCGCGCTGCTCGGGCTGTCGCTCCACGACCGTCACGCGCCAGCCGCGTTGCACGCAGTAAAGCGCGCTGCACAGACCGACGACCCCGGCGCCGATGACGACGACATGTCCACTCACCTCAACGAACGCCCCAGCAGAACGGATCGTCCTCGTCGAGGAGGTGCGTAAGCTCCGCGGTCACGAACGCCCTGCCGCGGATGACCGGCGCCACCTTGCCGCCTTCCCGGTCGAGCCATCGGAACGAGCCCGTGAAGACGCTGCCGAGGATGCTTTCCTGTACCCAGGCCGCGCCCTCCGCCAGCTTGGCGTCCGCAGCCAGGCAGGCGAGTTTCGCGCTCGTGCCGGTGCCGCACGGCGATCGGTCGTAGGCGTTGCCCGGACAGAGCACGAAATTGCGCGACTGGGCGCCCGCGATCTGCGGCGAACCGAACAACTCGACATGATCGACTTCGGGAAAGCCTTGCGCATTGACTGCCCGGCGGATACGCGCGCACAAGTCGGTCAGGCGCCCGACGTTTGCGAGCGTCAATTCCTGCCCGTGGTGCTCGACCAGAAAGAACCAGTTTCCCCCATAGGCGATATCGCCCGTGACGGCTCCCGCGTCGGGGACCTGCACGGTTACGTTCTTGCGCGCGCGCCAGCTCGGCACGTTTCGCACGCTCACTTCATGATTGTCGTGCAGCGTCGTGGTGACGATGCCGACCGGCGTTTCGATCCGGTGCTCGCCTGGGCCGATGCGTCCCAGGTGCGCCAGCGTCGTCACCAGGCCGATGGTGCCGTGGCCGCACATGCCGATGTAACCGACGTTGTTGAAGTAGATCACGCCGGCTGCGCAGGACTCGTCCTCGGGCGCCAGCAGCAGCGCGCCCACGATGACTTCGGAGCCGCGCGGTTCGTTGACGATGGCGGATCGATAGTGGTCGAGCTCGCTCCGGAAGCGCTCGAGGCGCGTGGCGATCGGGCCCGAGCCCAGATCGGGCCCGCCGTCAACCACCACCCGGGTCGGTTCGCCGCCCGTATGTGAATCGACGATCCGCAGCCGTTCCATTGCCGTAACGTTGCTATGCCGAGGGACTATTCCGGCCTGACCCCGAGCTCCTGAGCGACCTTGCTCCAGTGCTCGATCTGCGATTTGATGACGCTGGCGAACTCCCGAGGCGTGCTGCCGACCGGCTGCAGAGCCGACTGGGCAAGTCGGTCCTGCACATCCTGCAACGCCAGCGCCTTCACGATCTCGGCATGCAAGCGCTGGACGACTTCGTCGCTCGTGCCGCGCGGCGCAAGCACACCGAGCCATTGCGTGGAATCGATCGGGAAGCCCGCCTCGCGCAGCGTGGGGATCTCCGGCATCGGCGGGAAACGCTCCTTCGATGTAAACGCAATGATGCGCAGCCGACCCGACTTGTGATGCGCAACAAAAGGCGTGGCGCCGAGCAGCCCCACCGGCACGTGGCCCCCGATCAGATCCAGTACCGCTTGACCACCGCCTTTGTAGGGCGGGTAGCATGGGCATAATCCTCCTCGACCGCGAATTTTCCCGGTGGAGCGAGACGGCGTCTTGTCGATTTCGGCAGCGGCGACTCCAGTTTCAGCACAATCGCATTCGAGCATGAACGAAGCCGAGCTTCAGACGGAGTTGTTCCGGAAACTCGCGCAGCCCTTTACCGCCGAGGCGTTGTTCGATCGCTTGCCGGACGTCGTTTTCTTCATCAAGAACGACCGCGGTCAGTATGTCGTCGTCAACCAGACGCTGGTCGAACGCTGTGGGCGCAGCGACAAGCGCCAGCTGATCGGCCGCAAGGCCGACGAAGTCTTTCCGGCATTGCTCGGTCAAAGCTTCCGCGAGCAGGACGAGGAGGTTCTAAGCCGTGGGCATGCGATCCGGGATCAGCTCGAGCTGCGTTTCTATCCGACCGGCCAGTGCGGCTGGTGCGTCACCAACAAGCTGCCGTTGCGGGGGCACGAGGGCAGCGTGGTCGGACTTTACGGGGTATCGAAGGATCTGCAGGGACCCAACGAGCGCAGCGCTCATTTCGCGCCCGTGGCCGAAGCCGTCGGACGCATCCGCACCCAGTACGATCAGGCGCTTCACGTCGGCGATCTCGCAAGACACGCGGGTTTGTCGTCGTATCAGTTCGAGCAACGAATCCGGCGCATCTTCCACATCTCCGCGGGCCAGCTCATCCAGAAGACGCGATTGGAAGCCGCGGTCGAGCGGTTGACGGGAAGCGACGAATCGATCGCGGCGATCGCGACGAGCTGCGGCTACTCGGACCAGAGCGCGTTCACCCGCAAGTTTCGCGAGGCGGTCGGCATACTGGGCCTGGGTGCGATCGGGCAAGAGGTTGCGCGCAAGGCGGCCGTACTCGACATGCGCGTCATCGGCGCGAAGCGAACCCCCGAGCCCGTTGCTCATGTGGACAAGGTTTACGGCCCGGAGGCACTGAACGACGTTCTGCAGCAATCGGATTTCGTGGTGTTGCTGTTGCCTACCACGCCGATCACCGAGAACCTCGTCGACGCGACTTTCTTGCGCGCGATGAAGCCGACGGCATGGCTCATCAACTTCGGTCGCGGCGCGCTCATCGCCGACGAAGACCTGATCGCCGCCGTGCGCTCGAAGACGATCGCCGGCGCCGTGCTCGACGTCTTCCGCGAGGAGCCGCTGCCCAAGACCCATCCGTTCTGGACCACCGAAGGCATTCTCGTCTTGCCGCACATCGGCGGCGGACACCCGAAGCGCGGCACCCGGGCCGCCGAAATCTTCGCCGCCAACGCGAAGTGTTTTCTCGCCGGTGAACCGCTCGTATCGGCGGTGGATCGGGAGCGGGGGTACTAGCTCACCACCAGGTCCAGGTCGCGTTGCGGCGATGCCGCGCCTGGATCACCGGCTTCTGGCGACATACTATGTCCCCTCCAAGAAGGTGACCTCGGACGAGCGCAGGATCGTCGTCATCCGCTGCATCTGTTCGATCACGGCAAGGTGCTGCTCGTCGGTGAGCGCTGCACAGCAGTCTTCGAGCACGAACACCTCGTAGTCCCTGTCGTGGCCGTCTTTGGCCGCCGACAAAACCGCACCGCTAGTCGATACGCCGCACACGTACAGGCGCTGCACCGAGTTCGCCCGCAGTATCGGTTCGAGGCGTGTCGCGTAGAAAGGGCTCACCCGATGCTTCACGATGTCGTAGTCGGAAGCCTGCGGTGCGAGCGCCGGATGCACCTCCGTGCCCCATTCGCCCAGCTTGAACAGACCGGCCTTCTTCGCACCCTGAAAGATGCGCGAGGTCGGCGGACATTCGCGATAGTCCGGTGAGAACCCGACGCGCACATAACCGATCGGGACGCTTGCGGCACGCGCTTTCCGAATGGCTGCGGCGGTGTTCTCGATGACCTTGCGCCGCGCCAGAATCGGTCCGTAGCCTTTCGTGCCGCCCTTCTTGCCATTGGGTCCGTCTTCGTGCACGAGATCGTTGATCATGTCGCACACCAGAAACATCGCGTTGTTGGCCATGAGCGCTATCCCTATCGGATCGGCGGCAACTCCAGATCGACTACCGTGCCGTCGAAAGGAAGCTTGGTGTCGATATCACGCGCGGGCAGCATCACGGTCGCAAATCCCGGAGACGAAAGCTCACCGCGCTGATTGACACCTTTCATCTCGATGTCGATCAGCGCACAGCGATCCTTCACGTACTTCTTCACCACCGTGCCGCCGATGAAGGTCGTGTCGCCCTGACAATTGAAGAGCCTTGCTTCCATCCGCAGTCGCTTCAAGACGCCATCGTCGCTCATCCAGTTGGTAATGGCGCTCGCAAACCAGCACGCCCGCTGCGGCAGGTAGTCATACATGCCAGGGACGCCCACGTGCTTTGCGAACTCTTCACGATGGTGTCCGATGCCCGTGTACTCCACGCCACCGCCCATGGCTTGATTGCGGATGTAGTGCTTGGGGTGCTTGGCAGCGTGCTTGAGCAGCGCACCATGCGCCGCACCGCGCCCCGAGGCAATCACGAAGGCCATCGTGTCGGACATCGATAGCGGACCGCGCGCGATCTCGTCGATCTTGTCGCCGACCTGCACGTCGTCCCAATGGCGCGTGTTTGCGCCCCGGATACGATCGGTTTCGGTCATCACCATTTCATCGATGCGCGCGCGCTCTTCCGGCGTGTAGACGTAGGTCTTCACGTCCTTGTATTTGCCTTTTTCGCGCGAGGCCTTGCGCTCGTGCCGAGCCGTGAGGCCCAGGGCGGTGCAGATCGGTTCGTCGCGCTGATTCAGATACGTGGATTGAAGGTATTGCATCGCCATGCGGCCGGAAAACTTCGATGGCTTCTCTTCCACGCCGAGCACGCGGTTCCAGATGTTGATGCGATCGCCAGGACGCACGTTGCGATGCCATTCGCAGTCGATCGCCACGCCGAAGCCGTGCACGCCGGGCAGACCCCAGTAGGAACGGCCGGGCCAGTGGTGCGTCCAGGGAAAGCACGGATGCGCAATCAGTCCGCCGAAACGCGTCCAGCGTGCGTATTCGAGATCGCGATAAAGCGGATTCAGATCGCCGACGCCATTGGCGAAGATGCTGATCGAGTCCACGCTCGCGTCGCGCAAGTACTGCTCGGGACGCAGCTTGTTGCCGATGAGGGCGCGGGCCGCGGCCAACGATTCGTCATTGATCAGGCCTTCCGCCGCAACGTCGCCGATCTGGAGTTTGTCTACTCGCTTGTTCATCGTTCACCTTGAAATGTAAAAGCTGCTCGTCTACTTGATCGTCAATGCTTCGCTATCGTTGTACTTGCGCAGCTTTTCTTCGGACACGGTCACCCCCATGCCGGGACCAGTCGGTAGCGATACCGTGCCATCCGTGTTCATCTCCAGAGGCGGATCGCAGATGTCGTCGATGAGCCGCTCCAGCGGCGAGCCGTAGCCGAGCACTTCGTGCACGCACGGCACCGCCGCGGCGAAATGCAGAATGGCTGCCGTGCCGGGCGACAATGGATGCTTGCTGCCCGTCAGCACGCCCATGCCTGCGGCCTCTGCAATCTCAGCCATGCGCCGGCTCAGGAACAGCCCGCCGTTCTTCACCGGTTTGAGACAGATCGTATCTGCCGCCCCTGCCCGTGCGATATTCACGACGTCGTGCGGCGTCCACGCGCTCTCGTCTGCGGTGATGGGGGTATCGAGTGCGATGCGCACTTCCTTCATGCCCTGAAGATCCCACCATGGCACCGGTTGCTCGACCGCCTCGATGCCGTAGCGCTCCATCTTCTTGAGCGTCGGTATGGCCACTTCCACCGTATAGGCGCCGTTCACGTCGATCTCCAGAGGGAAATTCGCGCCCACGGCATCGCGCACCGCTGCCACGCGCTCGATGTCCTCCTTCACATCGAAGCCGACCTTGATCGTGAGCATCGCGTAGCCGGCGGCCTTGAGCTTCTGCGCATCCTCGGCCATCTCGCGCGGTGTTTTCACGCCCAGGCTGCGGCTCACCTTGAAGTTGGTGCGGTGTATGCCCCCCAGCAACTGCGCGACCGGGCGATTCACCGCCTTGCCCATGATATCGTACAGCGCGGTATCGATCGCTGCCTTGGCGCACAGAAAGCCGGTGCGGCCCTGGTTGAAGCCTTCGAGCCGGTCGATGACGAGCCCGATGTCGAACGGATCCAGGCCCATGATGAGAGGCGCCATGTATTTCTGGATCGAGAAATAGATCGCTTCCTGCGTCTCACCCCCGCGCTCGATCAGCGTGACGCCGGTCTCGCCGACACCGCTGATGCCTTCGTCGGTGTCGATCAGCACGATGATCTGCCTCTTGTGCCGCGTCTCGCCGGGTGCCATGCGGTAAGGATTCTTGTACGGAATCGTCACCATATGGCATTGCACGCGCGTGATCTTCATGATGTGTTCGCCTCTAGTGTGCTGAGTCAGAAGTTCGTCACCCCCGCGAACGCGGGGGTCCAGGCGGAGTCCCGTTCTGGCTTCCCGCTTGCGCGGGAATGACGAATTACGACGAATTTACGATTCACCACGCTAGT
>WHTS01000045.1 GCA_009377585.1 Betaproteobacteria bacterium | reverse complement strand
TTCCGGCTATGCCGGCTTAGGGTGTAACCATCATTCGGCGCGTTAGCTCCGATTTCGGTGCCCAGCACTCCCCCGCTTCCGGGGCGATTGTCCACGATGATCTGCTGGCCGAGTTTTGCGCTAGCACTCTGCGCGAGACTGCGCGCGACGATGTCCGCGGTGCCGCCCGCGGTGAACGGGACAAGCAAACGAATCGGTCGATCAGGATAGTTATTCTTCGGATTCGTCTGTGCAGTTGCATCGAAACCAGATAGACCCAGACCAAGCCCAAGTAATCCACATACGAGCCTTAACACATACTCCTCCTTGTTCCGCTCGGATCGCATCGCTGCATTGCGGGCGGGCGAGCATCAAGCAGGCCGAGCGCAATGAGGAAATAAAGCACTGTACGTGATGCGCGAAGACATATCAAACGCAAGTCCATTATTTGCGATGAGAAAGCGCATTTAATGCCATCCACATAGCCAAGTGAAGTGGCACGGAATCCCAGCATTGGTCCTCTTTGCGACGCTCGCGTTTCGGTCCGCAAAAGCGGAATCGGCACTGTGCATGGCCTTCATAGCAGTATGCGCGGATGCGTCTTGAGCAAAGGGTCGTCTCCCGACTAACATCCAACATCCGTCGTTGCACCGTCGCTGCTTGCGCGCAAGCGAGTGTCCGCCCCATGGCGAGGCGCGGACCGCATGAGCCAGCTATTAGGCTTGGCGAGGGCGCGAAGTTCTTAAATCAGTGCGCGCCCGAAGGAAGAACTGCATATCGAGCCATCGTCGCGTTGAACGGTGCAACCGCCAATTTTTGATCGTATGCTTGAGTAGTCCGCGTTCGATCGCTAGCGGGTTGGAGGAGAGGCCCCAAGACGGCCGCGCGAGAGCACTCGCCTACTCTTGCCGCGCCCCGCGCCCGTGCGCGTGTGCCGATCCATCGATCGTGCTCATCCGCGCTCGCGCGGCGTCGGCGCGCGACATGAACGCGCTGCTTGCCGATCCGGCCAAATTCGCCGCCTTGATTCAACGCTTCTTTGCCGAGCGGCTGCTCCAGCAGCAAGCCGTCAGCGCGAGGACCGTGGCAGCATACCGAGACGCCTTTCGGTTGTTGCTGGTTTATGCCGAACGCAGGCTCGGCAAGCCGCCCGCCAAACTGACATGGGCCACTTCGATGCGCAGTTGATTCTCGGCTTCCTCGCGCATCTGGAAGCCGAGCGTCACAACACCGTGCGCAGCCGCAATGCACGGCTCGCCGCGGTTCGGGCCTTCGCCCGGTACGTGGCCGTGCAATGCCCACCAGCGCTGTTGCTCGTTCAGCAGATCCTGGCCATTCCTACGCCGCGCTCGTGCAAGGCCCCGATGCGCCCCTGCTGACGGGCTTGTCCGGCCGGCCGCCGGTACGATTCCGCAACGCCGAAGGGGCGTGGCACAACAACATTGACGTGACGCATACGCTCGGCGCACTGGCACTGCCACAGTTCGGCCTACATCAACACGCCGACGGCGGGCTGACTTTGCGTCTTCCGCTGCGCGCGATGGCACAGGCTGAAGCGGCTCGTACCGCGCTGGCTGCGCTCTTCGGGTCGCAAGCGATTGCGGTTGTCCCGATAAACGCAGAGGGACAAGATTATCCAATACACGTCCGAACTCGCCGGCGCCGTCGAATGACGCTGGATTGGAGATCAAAGGATGGAGGGGAAAGGGCAGGCGGCGGTTTCTGATCGACCAGGGCAGCGCTATCGTGAACGACTTGACGGTAAAAAATTGATCGAAAACTCGTTTTGTGGCAAACAGTTGAGGCATTTGACGGCGGCCATACCCGCTGTTTTCGGAGAGGCAGACACCCCCAAAGCGCTGTAATGACGGTAAAAAAATTGACGAATAGGCGCCGAGCGACAATGAGTTATGTCATTTGATGCCACTACTTTTTCCGCGTCATTTCGACCGGGAACAGGGATCGATGACGATGTCAACGAGCGCTGCTATGACTGATAGATCCCATAAATCTCGAAAGGTCGCCCGTGCAGGAGCGCCGATCGTCCTCGATAGATGTCGATAGATGGTGAATGCAGTTTTCGGGTATGCCAATGCGATTGACGGTAAAGCTGACGGTAAAGATCTACTCGCAGAACAAAAATCTCGGTAGGACAATGGCTTGCAGGAGCCGTTGATGATCGAGTGGGAGTAGGTTTCGCCATCTAGCGGGGTCTATCGGGTGCTATCAGTGCGCACGTTGAAACGAGTGCAATTCGCTGAACGTTCGGGAAGAAATCGTCAACGAGAGCGTCATACTCCTTCCGCTGACTATCGCGGACTATCGGGGGTAAGTGGTTCGCACCGACGGTAATTCTGACGGTAATTGCCTTGCGGCTCATAGGCCGGCAGCCCGACTCTGTAGTCTCAATTGACTTCCGCGAGTTCTGCTCACATTTACCGTTCAGGGCGGCCGCAAGTTCAGGGGCGAATGCCTCGGAAACGAGCTGCCCACGCCACGTTCCCTTTCACAGTGGGAAGCGAGCGAACATGTGGCGCGAGCTCGACATGCACATCGGCACGCCTGCGAGGTGGCCGGTTGCCGTTGGCGCAAGAAAGCAGGGCGATACGCTTCCAGCTTCTTGCTGATGGCTCAATTTAGCCGCCGCCCTGATACCTTCACCGCTGTCTCGTACTTGGCGAGCTCGCTCTTGATGAACATCGCCAGCGATTCGGGCGTGTTCGAACCGAAAGCACTGCCGTCACTGGCCAGCTTTGACCGGACATCGGGAAGCTTCAGAATGCTGCGCAATTCGTTGTTCAGCTTCGTCACGATTGCAGTCGGAGTGCGGGCGGGCGCGAACACGCCGGACCATCCTATCGCGTCATAAGGCACACCCGATTCGACAAGCGTCGGTACATCGGGCAGCTGGGGTAGGCGCTCGGCGGTGGCAACGGCCAAGAGCATGACCCGTCCGGCATCGATATAGGATGTTGCCGCAATCATATCGGCGAACATCATGTTGGCCTGCCCGCCGACCACGTCTGCTATTGCTTGCCCGCCTCCTTTGTACTGCACCGTTACGGCATCGATCTTCGCCAGATTCTTGAACATCTCGCCCATGAGGTCGGAGGGTGCGCCAAGGCCACCCGAGGCGAGAACGAGCTTCCCCGGCTGCTTTCGCGCCACTTCGATCAGCTCTTGCACCGATCTGGCAGGCTCGGACGGGTGTGCGATAAGGACGTAGTACGTTGGCGCAAGCATCACCACGGGCACGAAATCCTTCGGGGCGTAAGGCAGCTTCGCGAACAGAAACGGATTGACGACAATGGCACTCGGGCTCGATACCAGCAGCGTGTACCCGTCGGGTGCGGCGCGGGCGACCAGCTCGGTACCGATCGTACCGCCTGCACCTGGCCGGTTCTCAACGATAAACTGCTGCCCCCAACGCTGCGTGAGCTTCTGAGCCGTTACACGGGCCGCGATGTCGGTGCCACCTCCTGGTGAGAGAGGTACCACCATTCGGACCGTTCTCGCCGGGTATTCCTGAGCAAAGGCGATCCCGCCAATAAGCAACAGTGCTAAGGGAGAGGCCATCGACAACATGAGCGAACGTTTCATTGGATGGTCTCCTCGTGTTTCAGTGGCTGTTGCCGTGAGGGTAGCAGAGGTTGCCAGACGACGCGCATCTTGTTTCCTATTTGCCCTGTGCAGCGCGAAAAAGCGAGCGGAAGGGAAGTTCGCTAAGTGAACTCACGTCTGGTAGGTACGCGGGAAAAGGGGGTATATCGAAGACGTGGTCAAGTGCTGTCGACATGGAGCGATGCGCGCCTTCGCGACTCGCAACTGCATACGAAATCCGCTTTGCCACAATCGTTGGTTATCCATATCCTCATAGGCATTGGCCATAACGTCATCGAGGAAAGCACATGCAACTGCGAAAGAAGCACGTACGCTGGATATTGATTGGGGCCGCGGCGATGTGCAGCACCGCCCTCGCGCAAAGCTATCCCGCCAAGTCGGTCCGAATGCTGGTGCCGTTTCCGCCCGGCGGCGGAACGGATTTCATGGCGCGTCTCCTGGGACGGCACCTGAGCGAGAAGTGGGGGCAGACGATCATCATCGAGAACCGACCGGGTGCGAGCATGATGATCGCCTCGGAAATCGTCGCCAAGGCGCCACCCGACGGATACACGGTCATCATGTCGTCGTCCAACCACACGATCAATCCGAGCCTGTACCCGAAGATTCCTTACGACACGATCAACGACTTCGCAGCGGTTACACAGGTCGCGACATCGCCGTTCCTGCTGGTCGTGCATCCCTCTCTTCCCGTCAAGACGACGAAGGAGCTCATCGAGCTCGCGCGGGCGAAGAAGGGAGAGTTGGCCTATGCTTCCAGCGGGACCGGCGGCCCGCAGCAACTCGCAGGCGAGCTGTTCAAGACGATGGCGAAAGTCGACATCATGCATGTCCCGTACAAGGGGACCGGCCCTGCGGAAATCGACCTCGTCGGTGGGCACGTTCAAGTCATGTTCGCGACCATCATCTCGGCCTCGCCTCAAGTCGCGGCAGGAAGGATGCGCGCCCTGGCGGTCACGAGCCTGCAGCGCTCCAAGGCCTTTCCCGACTTGCCCACGGTTTCCGAAGCGGCGCTCGAGGGGTACGAAGCATCGAGTTGGTGGGGCGTGCTGGCTCCGGGACGCACACCGCCTCAAGTCATCAACAAGCTCTATACGGATATCGCGGGCGTACTGCAGCTTCCGGAGCCGAGGGGCAGGATCACCAGTCTGGGTGGCGAACCGGTTGGGAATACCCCGGAGCAGTTTTCCGCGTTGCTCCTCGAAGAAATGGGCAAGTGGGCAAAGGTCATCAAGGAAGCCAACATCAAGATCGACTAGCCCCAGACGTGTCGCCTTGCAGGCGACCTTGGACGCGGCGAGACGGCAGCTCGAGGAGGGGGTGCGGATGCGGCGCGGCGAGGTGAAATTGCACTCGGAAGCGGACCCGATGCTGGCGTTACCTACAGAATGATGAGGACCGAAGCTCAAACACGCCCTCGACAGTAAGGCGCAATCGACAGGGTGCTACCGAAGCTTGCGCAGATCAATGATAGGTCATACTTCTCCTCGGCCAGCACGTCGGGAACCGGAAGTCAGCGTATAGGAAAAGTCCGCAGGCGGACCCGGCGGGAGCCAGCGGTGCAACGCGCTCTTGAACATCTCGGACACCGCCCAATCGGTGTCCGAAGAGAGGTGCCGAACTCATCGGCCTAGGTGGTCATCCTGTACGCCGCATCGAGCACGACCGGCAGGGAGACCGGCGCGTTTCTATCACTGCCACTGCTCGCGCTGCGGCAAGGCGACCGGCACCGGCCGCGCGACAATCTGTTTTTGCAGCCTGGATTGCTCAAGTGGGTGTGCGGCGAGGAGCAGGTGCGATCGTTCAAGGTGCCCGAGGCCAAGCGCTTCACGATCTACTTCTGCGCCACATGCGGCAGCCGACTTCCACGGCAAGGCCGGGATTTCGATGTTGTCATGATCCCCGGCGTAAACGTTCGGCTGAGAATTCGGACAGTACGGACGCGCGATGGCGCTTACAATGACGACATCCCCAGAACGGACGACGCTCATGCAGGAAGACCTCTGCTTTCTCGGCATCGCCCGCGCGGCCGAGCTGATTCGGCGCCGCGAGCTTTCTCCCACCGCGCTGACCGACGCGTTTCTCGCCCGAATCGAGACCTTCGATCCGCAGCTCCATGCCTACCTCACGGTCACCGCGGAGCATGCGCGGCGCCTTGCGAAGGAAGCGGAGTCTGAAATCATGCGCGGTAAATATCGCGGCGCGCTACACGGAATTCCGTTCGCACTCAAGGACAACTTCGATACCGCCGGCATCCGCACCACTGCGCAATCGCGGCTGCTCGAGGACAACGTGCCGCAGTGCGATGCGCACGTCGTGCGCAAGTTGTACGCGGCCGGTGCGGTTTTGCTCGGCAAGACGACCACGCACGAGTTCGCCCACGGCGGTCCCTCCTTCGATCTACCGTGGCCGCCGGCCCGAAACCCTTGGAACACGCTACATTTCACGGGGGGCTCGAGCAGCGGTTCGGCGGCTGCGGTCGCCGCGGGTCTTACGATGTGCGCCCTGGGCAGCGATACGGGCGGATCGGTGCGCAGTCCCTCCTGGTTCTGCGGCACGGTGGGCCTCAAACCGACCTTCGGTCTGATTGGGCGCACCGGACTGGTTCCGTTTTCGTCCAGCTGCGACCATGTCGGGCCGATGACCTGGAACGTCGAAGACTGTGCGCTGTTGCTGGAGGCCATCGCCGGTCCGGATCCGCACGACAGCGGCAGCGCGTGCTTCACCCTACCGCCGATACGTGAACGGTTCACGAGCGATCTGCGGGGCATGAAGCTCGGCGTCGTTCGGCACTTCTGGGAGGAGGACCTCGATGTAAGCGCGGAACTGGCTCGTGCGACTGATGCAGCGATCGAGGTGCTGCGCGCCCTCGGCGCGGCGGTCGAAACGGTGCGCCTGCGTCCGCTGCACGAGTACTACGCAGTGCGCCTCATGCTCACGGAGTCGGAACTGTACGCCTTGCACCAGCCGCAGTTGCGGGAACGCGTGCAGGACTACGGCCGTCACTTCCTGTCGCGCTGTCTTCCTGCCTGTCTCTACACAGCCGCGGACTACATCTGGGCACAGCGCCAGCGGCTGCGCATCCTTGACGAGATGCAGTCGGTGTACTCGAAGTACGATGCCCTCGTCACGGTCGGCGCCGGTTCCGCACCCGGCCTGCAGGCACACAAGCAGATCGGCGGTGCGGACAAGTTTCTACGTCCGGGCATGGGCACCTTGTTCAGCGTCACCGGTGCGCCCGCGCTTGCCTTGTGCTGCGGCTATGGTGCCACCGGATTACCGCTCGGCTTCCAAATCGCCGGCCGACCGTTCGAAGACGCGACCGTGCTGCGCATCGGCCATGCGTACGAGCGGGCCACACCGTGGCGCGAGCGCCGTCCACGGCTTCGCCACGGAGATTCGGCGCCCCATGTCGATCCCGGCTCGGACGACGACATTCGTATCACGCTCGACGACGCGACGCGCGCCATGGTGGAAACGATGGCGTATCGTGCCGGCCTCACCCTGCCGCCGGCTCAACTCGCGCTGCTGCTCGAGACCGCCCCTTATGCACTGGAACTCGTGCAGCGCATCCGCCGCGACCTGCCCTGGACCGCTGGGCAAGCGGCGACGTTCCGGATGGGCGTTGTGTCCTAAGCCGCAGATTCGCTGCACGCGACACACCGGTATTTGTGCCGTGCCGCGCGACGCCAAACGTACCAACTTGAGCGCCTCGTTGAGGCGAGTGCTGCTTGCCGAAGGCCGCGGCGCCCGCATTTCCAGGCTGGCGCCGGGCGAGCATTCGTCGGGACGGTGCAGAACCTGTATGCTTCCCATGGAGACGTACGCCCAATTGCTGCAATCCACGCAGGGCAGCTCGGCGAATTTGCCGGTGGGCGAGACCTCAGGCTACGCCGCGCTGGCGATTCCCTGATGGGGAGCGTCGTCGGACAGACGATATTGCAAAGCTGCATTGTCGCCGAAGGACGTATGCAGCTTGCGCACGATTTTGCTGCCGCGAGACGAGTCTACATCGCCAACTGAGCGAAGCAACGATGAGATTCCGCATCACGCCGACGCAGTTGCTTGAAGTTTCCACACTGACCATGCTGCTCGCACTCCCTGCGGCGGCTCAGCAGTCCTACCCGACCAGACCCGTCCGCATGATCGTGCCGTTTCCCCCGGGCGGGAGCGTGGATCCGCTGGCTCGTCTCGTTGCCGAAAGGATGAGCGAGGGTTTGAGTCAACGCTTCATCGTGGACAACCGTGCAGGCGGCAACACGATCATCGGCACCGACGCCTTGGCGAGATCGAAGCCCGACGGCTACACGGTGATGGTGATGAGCCGCACGTTCGTCATTTCTTCACTGCTGTATTCGACGCCCTACGACATCGTCAAGGATTTCGCCCCGGTTGGTGGTCTCACACGGTCCGAGTGGCTTCTGCTCGTCCACCCGTCGCTTCCCGTCAACAACCTGCGGGAGTGGATCGCCTTGGCGAAAGCGCGGCCGGGCCAGCTCAATTACGCCACCAACTTCGGATCGGCGCTTCATCTGGCGGGCGAACTGCTCAAGGCTATGGCCAAGATCGATGTGCAGATGGTCAATTACAAGGGCGGTGGTCCGGCTTTCGCCGATCTGGTCGGCGGCCATGTGGAGTTGTCCCTACAACCGATCGTCTCGGCGATTCCTTATTTGAAAGCGGGTCGACTCCGGGCGATCGCCATCACCGGCGATAAACGCCTACCCGCCTTTCCACATGTGGCTACATTCGCCGAATCGGGTCTGCCGAATTTCCTGTCCAACTCATGGTTCGGGATGTTGGCACCGGTCGGCACCCCGCAGGCCACCGTTAGCGTGCTATCTGCAGAGATCGGCCGAGTGCTGGCATTGCCCGACTTCCGGGACAAGCTGGGCGCGCTCGGGATGGAACCCTTCGCATTGACACCCGATCAGTTTGCCGCACTTATCAAGGCGGAAAGGACGAAGTTCGCGGACATCATCAAAACGGCCAATATTAAGGTCGAGCAGTGAACGACCGTCGCGGGCGGCGACCCTGGATGACG
The DNA here is from genome assembly GCA_009377585.1 of Betaproteobacteria bacterium. Classification (NCBI taxonomy): domain Bacteria; kingdom Pseudomonadati; phylum Pseudomonadota; class Betaproteobacteria; species Betaproteobacteria bacterium. The sequence goes on along the minus strand of WHTS01000045.1, from coordinate 36,490 downwards.
TATCGCGCACGAACGAGGGGAGGCAGTTTTCGAGAAAGCCACGGATGTCAGAGAATCGCCTGTTCGGGTAGGTTCGTACCGGCTCACAGCGCTTCTGGGCGCCACTGCCAACCGGCGCGCCTGAAACGGATCAACAACGCACGCTGGTGAAGCCGAGGAGGGCGAGGATGAGTACTAGCAAGACCGACATCCTATCGGCATCGATCGTGGAAACGAGCGAGCGCCTACGACAGGGCGAGCTATCCCCGGTCGAATTGACGATGGCCACTCTCGAGCGCATCGAGGCGTTGCAGCCGCGCCTAGCTTGTTTCACTACTGTGGTTGCCGAATATGCCTTGCAGCGCGCGCGCGAAGCCGAACACGAGATCGCGCATGGACGCTATCGCGGTCCGTTGCATGGTATTCCCTACACGCTTAAGGACGTCGTGGCCACGAAGGGCATTCGCACCACCTTCGGCGATCCCAAGGGGGTTGACTATCGTCCGCGCGAAAGTGCTACGGTACACACATTACTCGAGGACGCCGGAGGGATCCTGCTGGGCAAGGTTGTGTCCGAAATTGGCAGGCATCCGACGGGCCCCGTCGGATGCCGGAACCCCTGGGACACGCGGCGCAGTCCGGGCACCTCGAGCAGCGGTTCCGCCTCTGCGGTGGCAGCATGGTTGGGATTCGCCTCGATCGGTACCGACACCGGCGGCTCGGTTCGCCATCCGGCCAGCAACAGCGGCCTGGTGGGGATGAAGGCGAGCTTCGGTCGCATCAGCCGTTTCGGGGTATGGGCCTCGTCTTGGACGTCCGATCAGGCGGGCCCGCTGACGCGCACCGTAGAAGACAACGCGCTGCTGCTGGAACTCCTGGGCGTGTACGACCCCAGAGATCCGGTGAGCCTAAACCTGCCGCGCGAAGCGTATCGAGCCGGACTGCGCGGTGGCATCGAGGGCATGCGCATCGGTGTACCCGTCGACGACTGGATCTGGAAAGAGTGGCTCGGCGAAGAAGAGGAAGCCGTGGTTCGCGAGGCGCTCGACGTGCTCGTGTCATTGGGTGCATCGCTGATCGACGTCGGACTGCCTCGGACGGCACAGGGTCGCGTGATCCTGCATGTCCTCACGGCATCCGAAGCCCAGGTCTACCTGGAAGACAACTATACGGCGGCGCAGATTGCCGCCTGGCCCGAGTGGCACCCCCGATTGACGCAGGGACGCTCGCAATCGTTTGCTGATTACCTGCATGCGCAACAGGCGCGAGCCTCGATCTGCCAGGAAATAACGGCAGTGCTGCGCCAGGTAGACGTAATCGCCATGCCGACGGGCAGCACCTTCGGCGACGACTGGGATGCCGAGACCGTGCCCATTCGCGGTCGCATAGCACCGGCCCGGTCCAGAGCGGTTTATCGGAATGCGATGGCGTCTCTGACGGGGCATCCGGATATTTCCGTCCCGTGCGGTTTCGGTCTCGACGACACGTTTCCGATCGGTCTGATGCTGCACGGACGTCCGCTGCAAGAAGCGCTGCTCTATCGCGTGGCTCATGCCTACGAGCAGGCAACCGAGTGGCACAAGCGGCATCCACCGCTGTAAGGCCATGCACCGCATTCGATACCAAGCGGGTGCCTCGGGGCGCAGCCACTTTCGGGCGAGCAGATGCGGATCCCATCACTGCCCGATCCTGCTAATCAGCGCCGCTTGTGCGCCGGCGAATATTCCTTAGGAGCATCGATCCAGAATGCAAGCAAATCCGCACACGAACCTGACTCCACGCATAAGGCCACACGTATGCCTGCTTGCGTTCTTCCTTGCTCTGGGACCAGCGCAGCTCTCGGCGCAGCCCTATCCGACGAAGCCGGTGCGGCTGATCGTGCCGTTTCCGCCCGGCGGTTCGACCGACTTCGTCGGCCGAGCGGTGGCGCACAGCCTCGCGGGGTCGCTCGGACATCAGGTGGTGGTAGACAATCGCGGCGGCGCGGGTGCGGTCATTGGCACGATGCTCGCGGCGAAAGCGGCGCCGGACGGCTACACGCTGCTGCTCGGCAGCTCCTCCGGCATGGTGACCAATCCGCTGCTACACGCAAAGCTGCCCTACGACCCGTTCAGGGACTTCGATCCGGTCATTCGACTCAATCGCAACGCACAGGCGCTCGTGGCCACGCTTTCGCTGCCGGCGAACAACGTCAAGGAACTGATCGCGTTGGCAAAGGCCAAGCCCGGTCAGTTGAACATTGCATCGCCTGGCCGCGGCTCCTCCAACCACGTCGGTGCGGAGATGCTCAAGCATCTCGCAGCCATCGACATCGTTCACGTCCCCTACAAGGGCGCGGCGCCTGCGCTGGTGGATCTCCTCGCCGGCAACGTCCAACTGCAGCTCACCAGCCTTCCCACCGTGATGTCGCACATCAAGGCCGGAAGGCTGAAGATCCTCGGCGTGGGGAGCCCCCAGCGCTCGGCCCTGCTGCCCGACGTGCCCACGATCGCGGAGTCCGGCGTGCCGGGCTACGACGACACGGTCTGGTTCGGCCTGTTCGCGCCACGGGGCACCTCGTCCCGGATTATCGACCTACTCAATCAGCACGTCGCCAAAGCGCTCGCCAGCCGAGAGTTGTCACAGCGACTGCTCACCCAGGGCGCCGAACCGTTTCCGAGCACCCCGCGCGAATTGTCCGACTACATGAAGTCCGAGCACGCGCGCTGGACCAGAATCATCGAGGTCGCAGGCATCCGCCTGGATTGACCCGGTGGTATCCAACAATTCGAACGCCGTCCACGGTGAGCTTCGGCATGGGTTCCGTGCCCGTAGTGTCCATTTATTCGGACGACATCTGGCGGTGGACCTCTGAATGGGAACCGTGCCGCCGCTCCTGATGATGGTATCCGCTTGGATCCGGTGGAAGGAACTGGTCGTCATCGGGGTCCTTCAGGCCGAGATTCGACTACTGAAGCAGCGCCTACGAGGCAAGCCCATCCAGTTCAGCGACTCAGAACGGGCGATGCTAGCCCGTAAGGCGAAGGCAGTGGGGCGCAAGGCTCTATTGGAGCTCGACACAATCGTCACCCTGATACCTTGATGCGCTGCCATCAGGTTGTGTCCGTGAAGTTGTGCAAATTGTGCGGTCATGGTTAGGGGCTAAGCGGCTTTCTTGAGCTGCCCCTTTCGGTGCTCGCGTAGCAGGTCCATGTTCAGATAGCGGCTGTCCTCGAGCCAGATCTCGTGGGATTCGGCGCACAGGGCACGAAGACCGAGGTAATTCACCGACCCGGCCCGTGCCGCAATCTCGAAGCGGTGGAGTACGCTACGCTCGAATTGGTCGACCGGTTCAACAACCGGCGCCTCCTCGAACCCATCGGCGACATCCCGCCGGTCGAGCCTACTATCGGTCCACAGGTCAGTGCCGACGGCAGCCTGACTCAAACCCGGAGCTTTCCAAGAAGGCCGAGGCGGTTCACTCCGCACAGTGGGTGTAACGGCGACAGCGGGTTGGCGCAATACCACAAACTATGCGCGAATCGGCCGTGTCACAGAGCGAGTATTGCCGAACGTCGGCATGTAAACCGAGTGGGTACCCGCACCCCCCGCTACGATTAGGCCGATGTCTTCCGATTTCGTCGATACTGGCAGATGCGTGTGCGGAGCAAAGTCACCGAGTTCCGCACGGCGAGTGTGCTGAGTACGAGTGTGATCCTTCCTGGATAGTCGGCTCGCTGCCATCTTGGATTCCTCCCACAGACGCGCTTTGACCTCTGCTTTCGTCAGTCTAGCGTTCGCAAGAATCTCCGCGTGCTCCGGTGAGAGAATCAGCCACGGCTCCCCGCCGAACCAGTAGTCGTTGCTGGTGGGATAGGCAATCGTATCGGCAAGCACGCGCAAGAGATCGTCGGCATCTTTCGCGTGTGTGTTCATGTTGAGCGTGCCGGAAACACCGATCACCGTGACCGTGCTTTCACCGGGGCCATAGCCGCGCTCGACATGCAGTGGTTCCCAGGGATTCGCTGCTTCGTTCTCCGCGCAACACAAGCTGTATTTTCCGGGTTGACCGTGCGTTGCGCGGTCCATTTCACCAGGCCGCGCGCCGCCAATGTTCTGCATGACGAGGCGCAGTGCCCGACCGACAGTTGCATTCGCCCAGGAGCCTTGGCCGAGGCAGTTGATGCCCGCGTTGAAACTCAGCCGTTCGACGACAGGACCGTTTACGATGATGCATGCAGTGGCCGGATTGGTGGTGGCTTGAATGCCTTGTAGGTTGAACCCCGGATCGCAAAGCGCTTCGATGGCGGCTATCAGTACCGGCATTGCTTCTGGCGGGCAACCGGCCATCGCGGCGTTCACCGCGATGCGCTCGATCGTTGCTGCACCGAATGCAGGCGCGACATGCGCGATGACCTCGTCGCGGTCGTACCCTCCTGCGGCAATGCGCGTCTCGACGCGCGGGAGGGTGGGCGGCACAAGAGGCAGCCCATCGGTCCAGCAGCGATCGCGCGCCAGCCGGTCGAAACTTTCCTGATCGGGCGGGGCCTCCATGCGCGTGGCGCGTTCGCTCTCCAGAAACGTCGCCTCGGGCGCGCTGTCCGCCTGCGCAGGCCACTCCCGCAGCACGCGCTCGATCTGCAAAACGAGGTTATCGGCGATGGCGTGGACCGCTTCGCGCGGCTGCGAGCCGAAGGGGTGTGGCATCACGAGAGTGGGCAGCTCGGCGCAGCCGAGCGCCTTCGACTGCGCATGTGCGAGCGTAGTGAACGCGGTCGAGCAGATGACGATTGCCGGCAGGCCGAGCTTCGTTGCCTCGACACAGTCGTGGACACTCCACGACGTGCAAGACCCTCAATCGCCGGACCCGCTTATGATCAGGTCACATTGACCCATTTCGCGCATGATGTCGGCGGGTGCCGGTATTGAGGCCGCCCGCTTACGGCGCTTGATGACGGCTGCGGCGCCGTGCCGCTGCACGAGCAGCTCTGCGAGGTCGTCGACCAGATGGTGGAAATTGGGTTTCGAGTTGTCGATGAAGCCGACCCTTTTTCCTGCGAGCGACGTGATTGCCTGGGCTCGCGCACGCGCGTGCCGCGGTGGCGCCACGGGATCGAGTATCAGAAGGGATTGCGTCACTGCACAGTCCTCATTGAGATCAGTCGAGCTTGAGCTGCGCGGACTTCGCGAGCCGCATCCACTTTGCGATGTCGGACCGGATCAGCTTGCGGAAGGACTCGGGGGAGCCCGCTGCGATCGCACCACCGTCGGTGACGACGCGCTCTTCGATTGCCTTGTCGTGAAGCACCGCGACGAGATCCGTGTTGATGCGTTGGATCAGAGCCGGCTGCGCCCCAGCCGGCAGCACGATTCCGTACCATGCTGTCACTTCGTAACCTGGTATGCTTTCGCCGATCGCTGGGATATTCGGCAGCGCCGGCGAGCGCTTCTCGGTAGTCACGGCGACGCCGACGATACGCCCAGCTTTCACGTGAGGCAGCGCAGTGACAATGCTCGTGTAATTGAAAGACACTTGGCCACCCAAGAGGGCCGTAAGCGCCGGAGCCGCACCTTTGTACGCGATGTGGACCGTCTTGATACCGCTCATTGAATTGAGAAGCTCTCCTGCCAGATGCGCGACACCACCGGCTCCGCCGGAGGCGAACGTGAGTTCACCTGGATGCGATTTTGCAAGCTTCACGAGTTGCGGGATCGTCGAGATATGTAGCGAGGGATGCGCGACCAGCATCAGAGGCGCCGCGGCAAGATTGCTTACGGGCGCAAAGTCCTTGAGCGGGTCGTAGGGCAGCTTCGAGTACAGGGCGGGATTGCTGGTGAGGACGCCGGAGTTGCCGAGGAACAGCGTGTAGCCATCGGGCGCCGCCCGAGCGGCGTACGTCGCTCCGATAATGCCGTTCGCGCCGGCCCGGTTGTCGACCACGACCTGCTGCTTCCAGCGCTCTGCAAGAGCCTTGGCGACGATACGCGACAGCGTGTCCGTGGGTCCGCCCGGTGCGTAAGGCACGATCAGGCGCACCGGCTTCGCGGGATAAGCTTCAGTTGCCCCTTCACCCTGAGCGCGCCCACAAGCGGGCTGCAGCATCAAGGCCGCGAGCGCGAGGACAGCGCACGCTCGGCGCACCGGGCACGTCGACGAATGTGTTAGGTCGTCGGGCATTCTTGCCATCCTCCGCATCTTCCTATGACATCGAGATAATCGTTGGGCGTCCACCAAAGGGCGCAGCGAGTGGCGTGTACTATATACTACGGAATCCTGTTGCGTATGTACTGGAGCTCACGCGATGAAGGGAGGACGTTCGTCCAGAACATGGAACGATGGTCATTACGAAGTGTACTGGCCGAGGACGCCGCGACGGACCAAGGCGTTGCGGCTCGCGCCACGGCTCGACACACTCAACGGGAAGACCATCGCGCAGCTCTGGGACTATCTTTTTCGCGGCGATCTCGTGTTCGAGGCGATCGAAGAGGCGTTGAGGGCGCGCTTTCCGGATGTCCGCTTCGTTCACTGGAAGGAATTCGGCAACACGCACGGGAGCGACGAGCGCGAAGTGCTGGCCCAGCTGCCGCAGCGATTCAAAGCGCTCGGCGTAGACGCTGCGATCTCGGGGATGGGGTGTTGAGGAAGCTGCACGCCCGCCGTGTTGCGGGCGAGTGCGGTGTGTGAAGCGGAGGGCGTTCCCAGCTCGTCGCTCGTTTCCGAGGGCTTCACCAGTCAGGCTTCTGCCGTGTCGCTTGGCATGGGCGTTCGGCAAATGCCGATCGCCGTGGTTCCCGGGCATCCAGGAGTGCAGAGTGCGGAGGAGCTCAGGCGCAACATCGTCGAGTTGACCGTCGATCGAATCGTAGAGAACCTTACACGAGGACCGGCCGCCGCCCCCAATCTGGAGGAGCCCGGCTCGCGCCACATCGTATTCGCGGGTGATTTCGACGCCGTCAACCGCTACTTCCAGGACAACGAGCTCGCGGATGGCCTGCCGATCGTGCCGCCCAACCGGGAGCGAATCGAGCAGTTTCTTGCGTACACCGATCGCGATCCGGACGAAGTGCTCGGCATCGTCCTGCCGGATAACCGACCGGCGACGATCTGGAGCATTGCGGTGAACGGCGTGATGGCGGGCTGCCGGGCGGAATACATGCCGATACTGGTTGCCCTCATCGAGGCGATGGTGGACCCGCAATACGGCGTCGAGCACAGCGGCAATACACCAGCCGGCGAGACCCTCATCACCCTGAACGGGCCCATCATCAAGGAGCTCGGTTTCAACTACACACAAGGCGTCATCCGAGACGGGTTCGTGCCGAACACGTCCATCGGGCGCTTCTGGCGCCTGTACCTACGCAACGTCGCCGGCTTCCTGCCGCACAAGAACGACAAGTGTACCTTCGGCAATACGTGGCGCGTGGTCCTTGCGGAAAACGAAGACGTTCTGAACGAAATCGGCTGGCCGACGGTCGCGATGGACATGGGTCTCGCCCGCGGCGAGAACGCGATCACGACAGCCCGATACACCGGCGGCAACGTCATCGTGTCCGTGTCGGGTACGACACCCGAGCAAATGCTCCCCTACCTTGCCGATACGGTCGTGCGCCAGATCTCGTGGCAGCTCATGTTCACGGTAGGGCAGGGCATGGGGACGCTCCGGCCGCTCATCCTGCTCAGTCCGATACTCGCGCGGACGATTGCAAAAGCGGGGTGGTCCAAGGCCGACGTTCAGCGCTACCTGTTCGAGCATGCGCGCATTCCTGCATTCGAGTTCGAGCGCATCCTACGCGATTGGACGGTAAAACCTGTCTGGAATCTAGCCGAAGAGGTGCGCGGCGGCCGCATCCCGCCGGTATTCCGCGATTCCGACGATCCGGATCGCATGGTGCCACTGGTATGGCAAGCAGATCATTATATGATTGCCGTGTCCGGTGATGTCCTGCGCACGAACGCGTACGTCTTTGCTCATAACGGCCTGCTTGGGTTTCCGGTCGTCAAGCGCATCGCGCTTCCACGCAAATGGCACGAGTTGCGGCCCGTTCCGAAGCACATCACCTCATGAGGGAGCAGGCATCTTCTGTGCCGAGGCCTGCTCAGATGCGCTCGCGCTCGGGACCCCGCGGCGTTTGCCCAGTCGCCTTCCTTTGAAGCAGATCCGGCATAACTTAGTGCGCATTGACATTGCGCGCCATTGCGGAGAAACGCTGGCTCGCGCTCGTTGAGTTATCAGGCAGATACTTCAACAGGTCGTGTGACCGGCCTGCTGTTGCCGAAGCCGGGCACGTAGGCCGAATGCGTCCCCGGTCCCCCGGCAACGATGATCGCGATCCCGGCTGGGTCGGTCGTGATCGGAATAAGCGTATCGGGCGTCATGGGAGCGAGCTCGACCCGGGCGTGCTCCGGGCGCGTATAGTCCTTGGCGGACAGCCGCGAGGCGTGCAACCGCGATTCCTCCCAGAGTCTGCGCTTCACGTCGGCCTTGCTCAGTCCGGCGCGATGCAGGACTTCGGCATGCTCCGGCGCGAGCACGACGAAGGGCGCGCCCGCATACCAGTAGTCGTTGCTCGTCGGATGCGCCAGCGTATCGGCGAACACACGCAGCAGATCGTCGGCGTTCTTCGAGTGGCTGTTCAGATTGAGCGTGCCCGCGACGGCCGCCAGCGTCACAGTGCTCGCGCCGGCTGCATGGCCGCGCTCGACGTGGAGTGGTTCCCAGGGATTCGCCGCTTCGTTCTCCGCACAGCAGAAGCTGTACTTGCCTGGCTGGCCTTGCGTCGCCCGATCCATCGTTCCGGGGACGGCGCCGCCGAGATTCTGCAGCACGAGCCGCAGGGCCCGTCCGATCGTCGCGTTCGGCCACGCGCCCTGACCGAGGCAATTCACGCCTGCATTGATGCCGAGCACGCCGGCAATCGGCCCGTTCACGATGATCCAGGCGGTGGCCGGATTCGTGGTCGTTTGCACGCCCTGAAGGTTGAAGGCCGAGTCGCAGGTGGCCTCGACTGCGGCAATGAGAACCGGCAGGAAGCTCGGTGCGCAACCCGCCATGACTGCGTTGGCTGCGATTCGCTCGATCGTCGCGGCGGCGAACGAAGGCGGGATCGCTGCGATGACCTCCTGGCGCCCGCGTCGCGTACCCCGAAGCATGCGCTCGACGCGATCGGGGGTCGGCGAGACGAGCGGGAAGCCGTCGCTCCAGTGATGTTCCCGGCAGAACGCGTCGAACGACTCCTGCTCGCGCGGAACGCGGATCAGGCGGGTTTCGAGCGCCGTGTCGATAGAGCCCGATTCGCTCGAATCGGGCACCTCTTCCTGTACCACCCGGACAATTTCGGCCGCGCAATCGCGAGCAATGGCCCGGATCTCGTCACGAGTACGGGCGCCGAAAGGATGCGGGACCAAAGCGATCGGCAGGGTCGGAGCGCCGAGTGCCTTCGCTTGCGCCCGTCCCAGGCTTTCGAAGGCAGTCGAGCAGACGACGGCCGATGCGAGGCCCCGCTTTCGTGCCTCTATGCTGTCGTGGACACTCCACGACGTGCACGACCCTCAGTCGCCGGAGCCGGCAATGATCAGCTCGCACTTGTCCTGGAGGTCCTGCATCATCGCCGCGGTCGCGGGGACGGAAGGGGCTCGCTTGCGATGCTTCACGATGCCCGAGACGCCGTACGCTTGCATGAGCAGCGCTCCCAGGTCGTCTGCCAGAAGGTCGAAATTGGGCTTGGTATTGTCGATGATGCCGACGCGCTTGCCGTGCAAATCCAGTGCGCGACGGCGAGGGGCGACGATGTTGCTCGCGGTGACCGCGGCGGGCTCGAGGATGAGAATCTGTTCGGACATGGAAAGGCGCTCCTGATTCGAAGCACGGCCTCTGCTGCTCTCGAGCATCGCACCGTGAATGAATGACAACCAGGTGCGGCAGCATACCGCATAGCGACGCGTGCCTCCACCTCGATTCCGGAAGAGGCGTTGGTTCTTGACATCGATGCATTGCGAGCGCGAATATCGATGCGCAAATTGGCCGTGTCGAACCGCTTGGCCGGCTTCACCCGGACCAAGGCATCGATGCCGTGCAACTTTCCGCCATCGACGCGTGCCTCTCTGTCCACACCGCAGCAGACCGGCGTGCCTGCCGTGGCTCATCCGCTCGCGCTTACCGCGCCGGCGGGAAACAAAGCAAGGAGGCCGGTTCATGGGGAGTACCCAAGCGGCCGCCGGGGCGGAAGGCGATTGGATGCTCCAAACCCTGCGGGCCGGATCTAACGCTGCGTTCGCCGGCACGCGGATCTCGCGCGGGGCATACGGACCTCTGGCGCGGAAGCTGCGCGGCACCCCCCGGCTTGGACGGTGAGTTATGGAGGGAGATCCGCCAACCTCGGCTGGCTCGGCGTCCTGTGGCCGGAAAGCTGCGGCGGGCTGGGGTTCGGGTTCCAGGTGGGCGCGGATGGCGGCCAGGACTGCGCCGACTTTGAAGTGGCCTTGAGTGCGAAAGTATAAGTATTGGAGATCGCCATGAACCAACGTTCGATGTTTGCAGGTGCCGCTCTGGCCCTCGTCGTCGCCTCTCCCGCATGGGGACAAGATGCGACGACCGCGTATCCGACGAAGCCGATCCGCCTCGTGATTCCGTTCGCACCCGGCGGTGCATCCGATACGATCGGGCGCCTCGTCTCGGCAAGGATGGCCGACGGACTCGGTCAGAAGTTCGTGGTGGAGAATCGCGGCGGAGGAAGCACCATCATCGGCACCGAAGGCGTCGTCCGCTCGGCGCCCGACGGCTATTCGCTCCTCTTGGTAACTCCGACCTTCACGATCAACCCGGGGCTGCGCAAGCTGCCCTACGATTCGCTCCGGGATCTCGTGGCGATTTCACTGATCGGGACGACTCCGCTCGTCATGGTGGTGCACCCATCGCTGCCCGTGAGAAGCATGAAGGAGTTGATCGCGCTTGCGCGCTCGCGCCCGGAGGAACTCGTATTCGCGTCCGCAGGCGCCGGCAGTCCCACTCATCTCGGAATCGAACTCCTGCGCAGCGCCGGCGCGCGAATGACCCACGTACCGTACAAGGGGGCCGCCCCTGCGGCGGCCGATCTCCTCGGCGGTCATGTTCAGCTCATGTTGACCAGCGTCATCCTCGTCCAGGACCACATACGTAGCGGGCGCTTGCGCGCCCTCGGTGTCACGACTGGAAAGCGTTCTCCCGCCCTGCCGGACGTTCCCGCCATTGCGGAGACGGTGAAAGGCTACGAAGTGGTGAACTGGTGGGGTTTCGTCGCGCCTGCGGGCACGCCGAGCGAGATCATCCGGCGGCTACAAGCGGAAACTTCCAAAGCGGTACACCTCCCCGAGGTACGCAAGCGTATGCAGACGCAAGCCGCGGAGCCGGCGGGCAGCACTTCGGCGGAATTTGAATCCATGCTCAGGGCGGAAGTCGAGAAATGGAAGAAGGTGATCCGCGAGATCGGCATGCGTCCCGGCTGATGTTGCTCGACAACGAAGAAACTTGCGTGCTCAGGTAGCGCGCCAGCCGGCAGGCAATGCCACGCGTCGGCTGACCGGCGCCCCCTGCAAATGGTTGCTCATGTAGCAACGCGACTGGTTTCGATCCGGGTCGCCGGCAACCAGGATGCCAATTGTGTCGGGATCGATGATCATAGGAACTAGCCGCTTGGGGTCGTCCGATTCCGCGTAGTGCGGCGGAAGAACTCCCTCGCGCACGAGTTGCTCGAAGCTGAAGGTCGGGGTGCTCGTCATACGCGCATAATGCAGGATGCGGTCCACCGTAACCCGCATGTTTTGCTGCAGGCAGCGGCGGATGTCGTCCTTGCTCCACTCGCCCGCAATGACTTCCGCGATGCCGGGCCCAGCGACGATGAGCGGATACCAGCCGCCGCGTTTGAAGCCATTGTGACTCCAGTAGGCGAACGACTGCGCCATGACATCGGCCCAATGGCGAACGTGCTCCTCGGCGGCCGCACCCGAGCTGTAGAGGGGCGAAGTCATGGCCACGATGCTCTGCACGGTCACTACGTTGTCCTGGTGAGAAAACCCTCGCTCCATAGCGAACGTAGGCCAGCCGATTGCTCGCGCACACGCTTCGTCTTCAGCCAGCGCGACGAGGAAGCTCTGGCCGATGCTTGCCTTGTCGCCACTGCCGGGCGGAATCCGGTAGCCGCAGACGTTGCGAAGATACAGCCGCACGAAACGACCTACGCTCGTGTTGGCGCGCCGCCCTACACGCAGCACACCTTGTCCGTAATTGAAATCGAGCTCGCGCGCGATCGGCCCGCTCACGATCACCAGCGGTTCCCATCCCGGGGTCGATCCCGCATCTTCGAGTCGGAAGTGCGGATCGCACAGGGCCTCCACGATGGCGATCAGCAAGGGCATGTATTCCGGACGGCATCCGGCCATAACGCCATTGACAGCGATGCTGTGGATGGTCGCTTCGCGACTCTCCTGGGGAACGATTCGCAGGACCTCATCGGAAGCGCGCGCGGTGAAGGAGAGAAAGGCCGCCACGCGTGAAGGTGTCGGCGGCACGATGGGCAGTCCGTCCGTCCAGCGGTTGCGGTGAAAATGCTCCTGAATCTCGTCGAACGAGCCGTCGAAGACGACATCGCCGGGTGCCGGCTCGCGGACGCTCTCGTCCTGGATGGCGGTCCGCGTCGTCAATGCGGCGAGCAGGCCGGGTCCGAGCGATTCATTCACCTTGCGTTGCAGTTCGGGCTCGCTGTCCAGCATCGGCGCGCCGGGATAGACTCCCATGCCGAGCGGCAAGCCCAGCCCGCGCATGACGAGCTCAGCCTGACGCACGAAGCCCGAGCCGATGATCGATGCGGAAGGAATGCCTTCGCTTTCCGTCAGCGCTGCGGCCCGCAACACGGCGGGCGTGCAGCTCCCTCAGGCTCCGATGCCGGCGATCACGGCATCGCAACCGTGCTGGCGCAACTTCCCCGGAAGCGACGCAATCACGTCGCGCTCCTTTGGCCCATAGATGTTGCCGAACTGCGAGTACTCGACGAAGCGCGAGCCTGGAAAGCGGCTACGCAGATACTCGCGCACGAGGGGATAGATGGTCTCGCCGCGAAAGATGACGTCCCAAAGCTCGCAAATCGTCTTGCCGTTGAGATCGGATAGACGCGGCGCAGCCTCTCGGCGGCGAACAGCGCGCCGCGCAAGCGGCCAGAGTACCGCCGCGCGCGGCTCCTCGAATAACTCCATTGCATCGACTCCATCTTCGGAAGAACAAAGCGATTCGATCTTAATATAATCGACCGAGTCGCAGCCTCCTGATGCTTCACTCGATGTCCCCGATGCATTCCGCCATGGATCTCACGCCGCTCTTTCGTCCAAGCTCCATCGTCGTCGTCGGCGCTACCGACGAGGCTCGCCGTCCCGGCGGGCAGCCGGTCGTCGCGCTTACCCAATTCGGCTTTCGAGGCGAGGTCCACCTCGTGAACCCGAAACGCGAGCGTGTCCACGGGCGAATCTGTCATCCATCGGTAATGGCCGTGCCATCGGCGTGCGATCTCGCCTTGATTGCCGTGCCGGCGGAAGGTGCGCCCGAGGTGATCGAGCAATGCGGCGCGCGCGGCATCCCGTTCGCCATCGTGCTCAGCGCCGGTTTTCGCGAGACCGGGAACGAAGCGCTGGAGATGCGCCTGCGTGAAGCGATTTCGGCCTCGAAGGTGCGGGTTGTGGGCCCGAATTGCGTCGGCTTGCTCAACTTGCGAGAGCGGGTGTTCGCGGGCTTCGGCGCAGGCTTCCGGAATCCGGACCTCAAGCCCGGTCCTCTCGCGATGGTCACGCAAAGCGGCGGCTTCGGATACTCGGTTGTTGCCTTTGCGCAGGACGCCGGGCTCGGCTTCGACTACATGGTGTCCACCGGCAACGAAACCGATATCGATACCACCGAAGTGCTCGCCTGGCTCATCGAGCAACCCGAAGTGCAGATCGTGGTGTGCTACCTCGAGGGCGTCACTCGGGGCGAGCGGCTGCGCGCCGTGGGCGAGCGGGCGCTCGAGCTCGGGAAGCCGATTCTGGTTTGGAAAGTCGGCAATACCAACGTGGGGCGCAAGGCTGCGGCATCCCACACGGCGAACCTGACCGCGGATTACGATCTGTATCGCGAGACGTTTCGGTGCGGCGGTTTCGTGGAAGTGCACGAGATGTACGACGTTGTGGACGCGGCATATGCATTCCTTCCGCGCAAGCTGCCCCGGGGGCGTTCAATCGGTGTGGTGACCACATCCGGTGGCGCGGGTGTACTGCTTGCCGACGAATGCACGCGCCGAGGGTTGACGTTGCCCGCGCCGGGAGAAGAAACCGTTACCCGGTTGCGAGGGCTCGTTCCCGGGTTCGCAGCATTGGTGAACCCGATGGACCTCTCTGCCCAGCTTGCCCAGAACCCGGAGCGCTTTAACGCGGCCACGCAGGCGATCGTCGACGATCCTGCGCTCGACCAGTTGATCCTTCGCTCCTATCCCGGAAGCGGCGTGGAGGGCTGGGCGACTGGGCTCGCCGAAATCGGCCGGAAAGGCGAAAAGCCGATCCTTGTGAGCATCAGCGGGCTACGCGAGAGCATCGCGGGAGTTCAGTCCGTGCTGACCGAAGCGGGCATCCCCGCCTACGATACCCCGGCGCGCGCGGCCTTCGCCGCCGCAGCATTGGCGGATTTCGCGGACAAGCGGCGTCGTCACGGCGATGGCGGTGCGTCGCTTCGGCGGCCTTTCAATGTCCGGGCGCTCCCAATCGACGCGACCCGATCGGCTGTCTCGGAATACGAGGCGAAGCGGTGTCTCGCACGTTACGAGATTCCCGCCGTGCGTGAGGTGCGTCTGACCCTCCAGGAAATCGATCGGTTGACGCAGGCACCCTTGCCGTTTCCGCTTGCCGTCAAGGTGGACTCGCCGGACATCGCGCACAAGACCGAAGCGGGCGGCGTGCGGCTCGGCATCCGCGGGCTGCCGGAACTCAAGCAGGCGGCGACGGCCGTTGTGCAAGCCGTATCCCGTCGTGCGCCCCAGCCGCGGATCACGGGCGTGCTGCTGCAGGAGATGGCGCAGGGGGTTGAGGTGATCGCCGGCGCGTTGAACGATCCCTACTTCGGTCCGGTCGTGGCCTTCGGCGCCGGAGGAACGCTTGCCGAGCTCTTTGCCGACAAGGCGTTGCGCTTCGCGCCGTTCGACGAGCATTCGGCGGTCGAGATGATCCGCGAGACACGCGTCGCGCGCTTGCTTGCGGGGTACCGGAACACGGAGCCTTGCGACCTCGAAGCGCTTGCCACGGTCTTGTCGCGCCTGTCATGGCTGGTTGCGGATCACCGAGATGCGATTGCGGAGATCGACGTCAATCCCATCTTCGTTCGAGGCAAGGGACAGGGCGTGATCGCCGCGGACGCGTGGATGATGCTCAAGTAGCGCCACTGCGCGATCAACCTCGATTCCAACGAGCGCAGAAAACAGATGAAGGGTGATCTCGTGTTGTGGGTGCGCTCGCCGGTTCTTTCGCGTGCATGATTGCCCTCGTCGCAGGGTCCACCGCTTCGGAGGCGGTTCCGACCCGGCCTTTGCGGATCATCGTCCCGTATGCTCCCGACGGACCGACCGACATCGTTGCCCGATTGGTAGGCGAGCGACTCTGGGAGCAGGTGGGTCAGCCGGTCGTCATCGGCAACCGGCCGGGGGGATCGATTGGAACGGGACTGGTTGCCAAGGCGACGCCGGACGGACACCCAGCCTGCTTCTTTGCAGTGGCGGACCGTCCGGCGCTCGGCCGAAAGCTACCCTACGATCCGCAAAGCGACGTCGCGCCCGTTTCGCTCGTGGTGACGATCCCCTACCTCCTCCTTGCCCACGCCAGCGGCCCTTCGTCGGTCAAGGAGTTGATCTCCCTGGCGAGGGCGAATCCCGGCAAGCTCAATTACGGGTCGGCGGGACCTGCCACGACCTCGTATTTCGCGGCAGCCCTCTTTGCCTCTCTGGCGAAGATCGAGTTGGTACACGTGCCGTACAAGGGGAGTTCCCAGGCGGCGGCGGAGCTCGCAGGAGGTCACTTGACGATGGATGCTATTCGAGGCTGGTCCGGCGGCGCTCCGCATCCTGAAGACGGGAAAGGTGCAAATTCTCGGCGTCTCCACGCTCGAGCGGTTTCCGCTGATGTCCGAAGTGCCGACCATCCACGAGAGCGGCGTTCAAGGTCACGAGGCGAGCACCTGGTCTAGGATCTGCACGACCGGGGGAGCGCCAGAAAGCGCGATCGAACGCTTGAGCGCGCTCATCGTGCAATCACTCAAGGACCCGGCCATGCAGGAACGCTTCGCCGGACTGGGGGCCCCGACTGTGGGCAACACACCTCGACAGTTCGGCGATTTCATCCGGGAAGAGCAGACGAAATGGGTTGGGCTGGTGAGGGCGATGGGCGCGGGCGTGCGGTAAATGAACGCAAAGCGCGAGAACCGCATTGCGCGAGTAGCTTGGCTTTAGCTACCTCGTGCCTGCGCTTTCAGTTGTCCTTCTTGGCAAGATCGTGAGAGACATATCTGATGGAAGTTAGCGCAAAGCTGGCGCGGTTCATTGTAGAGACCGGATTCGACGAGATACCGCCTGACGCCATCGCTGCCGCGAAGCGTGCGATTCTGGACACCCTCGGGGTAGCGCTGTCCGGGACGCGAGAGCAATCTGCCAAAATAGTCGCAAAGGTCGTAGCCAATCTGGGAGGGCAACCAAGCGCAAGCCTCTTCGGAGCCCCTTTGCGTACCTCCCCGTCGAACGCCGCGCTTGCTAACGGCGTGATGGCGCACGCACTCGACTACGACGACGACATCGGTGTGGGTTACGGACATCCCAGCGCCGTGATTGTTCCGACCGTACTAGCGTTAGGCGAGGCACTGGGGCGATCGGGCCGGGAAGTAATCGAAGCGTATGTTCTCGGCGTCGAAGTATGGCTGAAGATTGCTCGCGCCATGCCGCGCCTGCATACACTGGGCTGGCATCCAACTGGCATTTTCGGTGCACTTGGGGCGGCAGTCGCCGCGTCGAAGCTTATGCGGCTCGATGTTGACCAAACTACCATGGTGCTGGGTCTGGGTGGCTCGCATGCGGCCGGCTTGATCCAGAACCTAGGAACTATGGCAAAGCCGTTCCATGCCGGAAATGCGGCTCGAGGGGGCATTATTGCTGCGATGCTCGTGTCGGAAGGCTTGACTGCCACACGCGAGGTCCTCGAAGGCAACTTCGGACTTCCGGCTGCGCTGTGCGGAACCGGCGCGACGGATCCGGCAAGCATGGTCGAGGACCTCGGCGCACCGTTTGCTGTCGTTCGACCCGGTATCAATGTGAAGCGGTATCCGTGCTACTACTCTGCTCACAAGTGCATAGACGCCGTGCTGCACCTGATCGATGAGTTTGACTTCGAGCCTGATGATGTAATCTCCGTGCACTGCCTTGTACCTGACCGCGTGACGAAAATTCTGTTTCATACGAGCCCGCAAACCGGCTTGGAGGCCAAGTTCAGTATGCAGTTCTTCATGGCCGCGGCAATCATCGACCGCGGGCTGAGACTTGCGCAATTCACCGATGCGAAGGTGAACGATGCCCGCATCCGGGGCTTGATGAAGCGGGTCACGATGAGCGAGCACAGAATCATGGAGGGAAGCGATATCCCGCTCGATCATCCGGATGCGGTCACTGTCACGCTTAAGGGGGGCAAGCAAATTAGCCATGCGGTTGCGATAGCGAAGGGCCATGCTGACAATCCATTGACTAAGGCCGAATTGCTCGGCAAGTACGGGGAATGTGCTGGACTGGTGATGCATGAGGAAGACGTGGCACGGCTGGGCGACATATTAGCAGGGCTGGACAAGCTCGCCGATGTGAAGGAGCTGACGCGTCTGTTGAGAACAAGGCCCAGCTGCTGACAGGGGTTGGTTACATAAACACGGAGTTCAAACTACATGCCTCGGTCGAATTGGCGGGTCATATGCCTTTCGTAGTAACGAGCCAGATCGAACACGGGGCCCACTCGATCCTTGACCGTGCGGGCGATGCGGTCGAGGTCGGACCTTGTGCAGGAGACCGCGGCTCGTCTGATCGAGTGCGAAGCAGTACAGTTCGAAGCGATCCGCGAAGTCCCGAACGTTTCCGATAGACTTAAGCCCCATCAAGCCTTCATGCAGGGACGTGTGAAGTCCTTGCTCCACACTGACTCGCCGAGCTCGAAGAACTTCGCCCGCACTTTATCGGACGGGCGCCGATTGACGGGCTCGCCCTTAGTCACGACGCAGCGCCCGGTATGCAAGGCGACGCTCGACGGCGCACGGCTCTCGCTGCAGGTGGACCGACGTTGTGACGCCGGCGCCGGAGACCGTCAATTACCCCATCTTGCTGGATGACCTCCCTGCGCCCAGACTGCGGGCATATTCCAAGTACACGGTCCTCGCCGAGAAGTTTCAGGCGCTGTGCGCGCTCAGCATGGCGAACAGCCGCATGAATGATTATTTCGACCTCTGGATGCTGCTGTGCGACGGCGATCTGGATGATGAGGAATTAGCGCATGCAATCCAAGCCACTTTCACCCGCCGTCGAACCCCGCTACCCCGAGGCGTGCCCGTGGAATTGAGCGACGCGTTCGCCACGGATGCCGGTAAGCTGGCGCATGGCGAGTCTTCGTAACAAAGAACAAACTTGATGCCATTGGCCTGGGTGAACTCGTGCAGGCACTGCGCAACGAATTCCGGAGATTGAAGATTGTCTGACTCACGCCTTTCTGCGGCAAGCGGGGTAGCTTTACTCCCGAAGAATCGCCGCCCACGCGCAGACCCATGCTGAAGGTTGGGCAGCATGTGCTGCACGATGGTTGGTTGCCCGCCATTGGTATTTTCAATTCGCAGTGGGCGATCTGACGGTAAAAATTTGGTCGGAAAGTCAAGATGTGGCAATCAATTAAGGCGTTTGATGGCAGCCATTTCTTTTGGCTTTCGAGATCCTGGCGCCTTCAAATGGGTGTTGTGACGGTAAAAAAGTTAACGAATAAGTATGGAATGACAATGAGTTATTTCAGTTGATGCCGGCACTTTTTCCGGGCCCTTTCGACCCGCAGGAGGGCTCGCTGGCGTCGCTCAAGAACGGCGCTGCGTCCGATAGATGTCGATACATCTCGAAAGGTGGCCTGTTCGTAAGCGCCGATCGTCCTCGATAGATGTCGATAGATGGTGAATGCAGTTTTCGGGTATGCCAATGCGATTGACGGTAAATATGACGGTATAAGGTCTACTCGGTGACAAAAACACTCGGTAGGACAATGGCTTGGAGGAGCCGTTGATGATCGAGTGGGAGTGAGGGGTATTTATACGCAACTAGCGTATATACGTAGATCGCGTATAATCTGCCTGTGAAGGCTGTTTTCGTCGAGCTGCCCGCTTTCGCGCGTCATCGTGCCGAGTACCTCGACGACGCGGCGTTCGGCGAGCTGCAGCAGCAGATGCTGAAGAATCCCGAAGCCGGCGAAGTGATCAAGGATACGGGCGGCCTCCGTAAGTTGCGGTTTGCGGACAAGCGGCGCGGAAAGGGCAAGCGCGGCGGGCTGCGCGTCATCTACTACTGGTGGAGCGCCGGTAGGCAGTTTTGGCTGTATACGCTCTACGACAAGGATGAAATGGACGATTTGACGCCGAAGCAGCGCAAGGCATTGAAGGAGATGCTCAAGGCGGAGTTGGAAGCAAGGAGAGCGACATGACAAGGGCAAGGTCCAAGCGGGCTCGTACACACAAGCGCAATCTGTTTGCCGAATTGACGGAAGGCATGTCGGCGCTCGCACAGGCGCGGCAAGGCAGGCGCACCCTTCGCACGCATGCGGTCGACTTTAAGCCCGCTCCCGAGGTCACTCCCCGGGAGCTGGTGCGCGTTCGCCAACGTCTCAAAGTCTCGAGGGGGCTGTTTGCCGCCTATCTGCGCACGAACGTACGCACCCTGGAGAACTGGGAACAGGGGCGGGCGAAACCCAATGCACAGGCGGCATTGCTCATCAATCTCGTGAAACGCTTCCCGGATACGGTCGAGCGGCTCGCCGCGATCTAAACGGCAGGCCGCATCGTCGAGGCCGAACGGCGCGGCAGGCAACGCGCTGACTCCCGCCGCCGTGGTCAGCCTACGTTCGCCGTAGATGCTTACTGAAGGAGCGGCCGGACGGAGGGATAAGAAGAATAGAATAGCACTCGCTCAGCCTGGGGAGGACGCGTGGCGGCTTGGCGGCAAGCTCTTGGCAAGATTCTGGACGGCAATCGCTCGTTCCTGATCGTCTGGATGCTGGTCGCGATCGTCGGCGTTCTGGTCGCCGTGGCGATCGCGAGCATGGAGTTTCTCGCCGCCACGACGGCCTACATGGCCGGGGAAAGCCTCTGGTCGAAGGCGCAGAAGGACGCGATGCATCACCTCGTGCGCTATACCGCCACGCGCGACGAAGCCGATTTCCGCGCGTACCGCAAGCGCATCGCCGTCACCCTGGGAGACCGCGCGGCGCGTATCGAGCTGGAAAAGCCGCGCCTTGACCGGGAGGCCGCCTACCGCGGCTTGCTGCAGGGCGGAAACCATCCGGACGATCTGGCCCGCCTCGCCATGGTTTTTCGCTGGTTTCGCCATGCCCCTTACATCAGCGAAGCGATCGACATCTGGGCCGAGGGCGACCGGCTGATCGCGCAGATGGACGATGCGGCCATGCGGTTGCGCGGGGGCGAGTCCGCGGCGCGCACCCGGCCTGTGCTCGACGAAATCCACGCCCTCAATGACCAGCTTACACTGCTCGAGATACGATTCTCCGCCGCGATAGGCGAAGCCGCGCGCTTTGCCCAGCGCGCGCTTTCCGCGCTGGTGCTGTTCACCGGGCTCGCCTCGCTGCTCGGGGGCGGGTTGCTTTTGCGGCGGATCGTCGCCTACGACCGGAAGATCCAGCGCCAGCAGGCGCTCGAGGAAAGCGAAGCGCGCTTGAGCGGGATGCTGCGCGACGCGCCCTACGCCATAGTGATCTCGCGCCTGAGGGACGGCGCGCTGCTCTATACCAACCGCCGCGCCCGGGAGCAGACCCGGGTGCCGTCGGAGGTACGCAGCGGGCAGCTCGCGCGGAGCTTCTACGCCGACCCGGGAGATCGCGCGCAGCTGGTCCGCCAGGCGCTCGAGGGCGGGGTTACGCGCGAACGGGAGATCGAGTTGAAGGATTACGAAGGGCGCCGTTTCTGGGCGCTGATGTCCGGCCGGGCCATCCGCTACGAGAACGAGGACTGCCTGCTCGTCAGCTTCACCGACATCACCGAGCGCAGGAACGCCGCGCTGCGCCAGGAACTGCAGGCCAGTATCACCGCGCTGCTCGCCGACGCGGACGCGGTGGAGGAGGCCGTGCAAGGGGTCATACGCAATCTGTGCCAGACGCTGAATTTCGCCTGCGGCGCGCGCTGGATCGTCGATGCGCAGGCGAACCTGCTGCGCTGCCTGGAGACCTGGGGCGCGGAGGAGCCTGCGGTCAATGCCTTCCTCGAAGCCACGCGCAACTATGCTGCGCCCCCGCGCGCGGACGGTGGCGGCATCGTACAGCAGGTGTGGCGCGGCGGCACGCCGATCTGGGTGGAGGATATCGGCCGCCTTGCGACCTTCCGGCGCGGCCTGGCCGCGCTCGCGGCCGGACTCGCGAGCGTGCTGGCGTTTCCGATCCTCCTTTCCGGGGGATTCTTCGGCGTGCTGGAGCTGTATGCGCGGGAGAAGCGCCCGCGCGACGAGGACCTGCTGCGGCTGGCGCACGATCTCGGCAGCCAGATCGGACAATTTCTCGCGCGCAAGGCGGCGGAGGAAAAACTTCGCTTTGGCGCCTATCACGATCCGCTGACCGGGCTCGCCAACCGTGCCGCCTTCGTGGAGCGGCTCGAACAGACGCTCGCTCTGGCGCAACGCCACCACCGCCAGGTCGCGCTGCTGTTCATCGATCTCGATGGTTTCAAGCCGGTCAACGATACCCTCGGTCACGGCGCCGGCGACGCGGTGCTCAAGGAAATCGCCGCGCGGCTGCGCTCGAGCCTGCGCGCGGGCGACGTCGTCGGGCGAATGGGAGGAGACGAGTTCGTGGTGCTCGTGGAGGAATCCGGCGAGCCCGAAAGGCCCGCCAAGGTCGCGCGCAAGCTCCTCGACGCCGTGGCGCGGCCGGTCCCCCTCGCCGCCGGGCAGGAATGCCGGGTGACCGCGAGCATCGGCATCAGCCGCTACCCCGAGGACGGCGAGGATGCCGGCGCGCTGCTGCGGAGCGCGGACGAGGCGATGTATCGGTCGAAGGCCGAAGGCAGGAACGCGTTTCGCTCCCGCTCCGCCTGAGATCCTCGGGACGCTCGTGTACCTCGACGCCTTCGTGCCGGAGGACGGCAAGTGCCTCTGGGACGACATCGCCGACGAGCCATGTTCGAAGTGGGGTGCAGGGTCTCGCTCCGTACGATGGCATGCGCTTTCGAGCATGCCTTCGTAGGTAGCGGTAGTCTCGACGGTATCCAACGTATGCAACCGCCCAAAACTCACGTTCCTGCAGAGCCTTACGGCCTGGTCCCTTGGGCAGACCAATGGGCGTTTCTTGCAAGCGTGCGGAGGATAGGCCGAGATCAAATAGAAGGGGTTGTCCAGGAAGCGGAACGACGTGGTCGCGTCCTCGGCGTGCGCCTGCCGCCCCAGGACGACGGAGAAGAAGAGCCGTGGACAGCACCTCCCTCGCGCCGCCGCAGGGAAGCGCCGATCGCGGGCGAACTGCCTCGTACCCTGCGGCTGGTTCTCGGCAATCAGATCTATATCGCCAAAGAAGGGCTATATCCGGCTCTGCGGAACCGGCTGCTTCGGTTGGCGGCGTTTCAGAATCCGGAGTTCTACAAGGCGCAGGCGATGCGCTTGCCCACGTATGGCAAGCGGCGCGTGATCGCCTGTGCCGAGGATCACCCGCATCATATCGGCCTGCCGCGAGGCTGCTTCGACGACGTTCACGATACGCTCGCCGATCTGCGTATTCAGCCCGCCATTCGCGACGAGCGTTACGGCGGACAGCCTCTGCAGGTGAGCTTCCAGGGCGAACTGCGCCCTGAGCAAAGAACCGCGGCGGACGCGATGCTGGCGCACGACACAGGCGTGCTGGCAGCCACGACGGCGTTCGGGAAGACCGTGATCGCGGCTTGGCTCATCGCAGAGCGCGCTGTCAATTCGCTCGTGCTCGTGCATCGACGGCAACTGCTCGACCAATGGATCGAGCGACTCGCAGCGTTCCTTGGCGTGCCCGCACAAGCAATCGGTCAAATCGGCGGTGGGCGAAGCCGACCAAACGGGCAGCTCGATGTGGCCGTCATTCAGAGTCTCGTAAGAAAAGGCGTCGTCGATGATCGCGTGGGCGAGTATGGTCACGTGATAGTCGATGAGTGTCATCACGTGTCGGCGCCGGGTTTTGAGCAGGTGGCGCGTCAGGTCAAGGCGCGGTTTGTCTTGGGATTGTCTGCTACCTTGGCCCGCAAGGATGGACACCATCCGATCATCTTCATGCAGTGCGGACCCGTTCGCCATCGCGTGAACGCAAGGGTACAGGCGGCAATCCGGCCCTTTGAGCACATTGTGATCGTGCAACCGACGAACTTTCAGCCGATCAAGGAAGCTGACCCGGACAAGCGGGTCGAATTTCTGACTCTATACCAGGACCTGGTCGGCGACGAGCCGCGCACTCGACGCATCTGCGAGGATGTCGTCGAGTCCGTGCGTAGCGGGCGCTCGCCACTCGTGCTCACCGAGCGGAACGACCACCTCGATCGCCTCGAGCGCGGGCTCGCGACAAGCGTCCCTCACGTGGTGGTACTGCGCGCGGGGATGGGAAAAAAACAGCGACAGGCGATGGCCGCCCGGCTGGCGACCATCCCCCGCGAGGAAGCCAGGGTAATCCTGGCAACGGGTAAGCACGTGGGAGAGGGCTTTGACGATCCACGACTGGATACGTTGTTTCTGACGCTTCCTGTTTCGTGGCGAGGCACCATCGCCCAGTACGCCGGCCGGCTGCACCGTCTCTACGAGGGCAAGCGCGACGTCCGCATCTACGACTACGCAGACCTCAATGTGCCTATGCTGGCGCGGATGTTCGACCGGCGTTGTCGTGGCTATGAAGGAATTGGCTACAGGATCCTCCTGCCTGCCAGCGCCATCCCGGGGTGGCCTGCCGATGTGCCGCTACCGACCGATCCACTCTGGAAGCGCGATTACTCTGGCAGCGTACGCAGGCTCGTGCGCGATGGAGTTGACACGTCGCTCGCAAGTCTGTTCCTGCATGCTGCTCAGACGGTGCTTCCAGATTCCGACGGTGCCGCCCGAGCCCGGAGCGCGAGCGAAGCGTTTCTCTACAGACGGTTGGAGACCCTGTCGGAAACCAAAGGCCGTTTCCGCCTCAACGTTTCGCTGCCGATCGCGTTCGATGCTGTCGGAAGACTCGAGGTCGATCTCCTGTGCGCCGATTCCCGTGTGGCGGTTGAGTTGGACGGCGCGCAGCATCTCGGCGATCCCGTTGTATACCGACGCGACCGCCGTAAGGATCAGCTGTTGCAGCAGAACGGATACTTGGTGTTGCGCTTTCTTGCCGAAGACGTAGGCAAGGAGTTGGACCTCGTGCTGGACGGAATTCTGCGGTCACTCAAACACAATGCCCCAGCCCGACTGACCTGACGGTAAAAAAATGCTCAAAAACTCATTGTGTGGCAATCGGTTAAGGCATTTGATGGCGGCCATTTTTGCTATTTTTCGGCACGCAGCTGCCTTCAGAGTGCGCCCGTGACGGTAAAAACCTTCACGAATAGGCGCTTCGCAACAATGAGTTATGTCATTTGATGCCGGCATGTTTTCAGCGCCATTTTCGATCAGCAACAGGGCTGGTTGACGCCGTCAACAAGCCCTGCCGCGACCGATAGATCTCGATACATCTCGAATGGTGGCCTATGCCCGAGCGCCGATCGTCCTCGATAAATGCCGATAGATGGTGAATGCAGTTTTCGGGTATGCCATTGGGATTGACGGTAAATCTGACGGTAAAATTCTTACTCGCAGCGCAAAGCTCGAGATGAGACAACGGCTTGCATGCGCCGTTGATGATTGAGTGGGAGTAGCCCAAAACATATGCAAAACTATTGATAATTCATCGAGTTTTGAATATGTTATGGAATGGCTACGTTGGACTCTTACCTCGACGATCTGCTCTCTCGCGGCCGCGCCTATTTCTCTGGAGATGAGGCTCTCGCTGCGCTTGACCTGAAGCCGGCGGCGCTCGCCGCAGCGATCACGCGCTCGATCAAGAAGCGCCGCCTGGCGAATCCCAGGCACGGCTTCTATCTCATCCTGCGCCCGGAAGACCGGATCGCCGGCGCGCCAGACCCTGTGAAGTGGATCGACCCGCTGATGAAGCATCAGGGGATCGACTACCGCATTTCGTTGCTGCGTGCGGCGGCGTTCCACGGCTCATCGCATCAGGCCACCATGGTCTTCCAGATCGTTGTGCCCAGGCAGTTGCGCGACTTCGACCTTGGCCGTCACCGCGTGCAATTCCTATACCAGGCTGCCGAGTCATTCTCTCAGATCAATACGCCCAAACTGGTGAGCAAGATGAAGAGCGACACCGGATTTGCCAATGTAGCCGGCGTCGAACTGACGCTGCTCGACTGCGTACGCTACTTTCACAAGGCCGCTGGAATTAACGCAGTCGCGCAGATCGCCAAGGACATCGGCGCCAAAGCCAATCCGCGCTCGCTGGCAAAGGCGGCTGCCGCATACGAAAATTCGGCGGTACGACGGCTCGGTTATTTGCTTGATCAGGTGGGGCATGGTCGCCAGGCCCATGCGCTGGAGCCCTTCGTCAAG
The DNA here is from genome assembly GCA_009377585.1 of Betaproteobacteria bacterium. Taxonomy (NCBI): domain Bacteria; kingdom Pseudomonadati; phylum Pseudomonadota; class Betaproteobacteria; species Betaproteobacteria bacterium. Next base: position 10,636 of record WHTS01000045.1, on the reverse strand, counting down.
CGAGCCAAGACGATGCTGCCACTGGATCCCGCCGCGAAGCCTATCGTGGCAGCGCTGGCGCAGGCTCACGAGAGAAACGCGAAATGGAAGCTCATGATCAATGAAAAGGTGGAGATCACAGAATGATTCCCACCGCCTTCCTGCAGGCGTGGAGTGTCAAGGCGCCTTGGCCGGACTTGAGGCAGGTTGAGCAGGATCTGATCATCAGTCGCGCGCTGTGCGACCTGTTCAATGCGCCGGCGTTGAAGGACAAGATAGCGTTCCGCGGCGGAACGGCCATCCACAAACTGCTGTTCAAGCAGCCGCTGCGCTATTCGGAAGATATCGACCTGGTGCAGATGCAGGCCGAACCCATCGGTGCAACGGTCGATGCAATTCGCGACGCATTGTCGTGGCTTGGAAGATGCCAAAGGGAGCAGGCAGGTCACTCGATGCATCTGGTGTTCAAGTTCACGCCCGAGGTCGATTCGCAGGCAACGCTCAAGCTCAAGATCGAGATCAACACTCGGGAGCACACGAACCTGCTCGGCATCAAGCGGTACCCCTTTGCATTAGAAAACGACTGGTACCGAGGAACCACCGAGATCGCGTCTTTCGAGCCCGAGGAGCTGTTCGGCACGAAGCTGCGCGCGCTGCTGCAGCGACGCGCGAGCCGCGACCTGTTCGACTTGCATCAGGGACTGGAGCAACTAACGCTGGCCCCGGACAAGGTCATTGCATGCTTTGACCACTACTTAGCACTTGAAGGCAACCCGATCACCCGCGCGATGGCCGAGCAGCGCATGCTGGAAAAACTCACCCGGAGCCTGACAGAGGACATCACGCCACTGCTGCCGGCGGGTATTCGTTTTGGAGAGGCGGATGCGATCCATGCGTTCGAGCGGGTTTGGATCGAGCTGATTGCGAGGATCGGCGGAGAGGGGTGGAAGCTCGCGGAACCGGTGCTCGAAGAATTGCGCGTGAAAAGATTTCCGGGACTGCTGACGTCACGGGATAAGTTGCAGCGTGTGTGATCTTGCGGACGACTTGATTACGGGCTACCTGGTCCATGGTTGACCGCGATCCATCTTCGGAATTAAGGGCCGAAAACGCCCGTCTGATCGCACTACTGAAAGCGAACGGCATTCAATGGCGCGCGCTGCCGGAGTCCGTGCCGCCAGCTTCAACGCCGGGGCCCTCACGGCTTTCCACTACCGATAAGGTTGCGCTGTTTCGCCGGTTGTTCCGGGGACGCACGGATGTCTACCCGATCCGTTGGGAGAGCAAGACCACGGCCAAGTCGGGTTACTCGCCGGCCTGCGCCAACGAGTGGCGTGCCGGTGTCTGCGAAAAGCCGCGCATCAAGTGCGGGGACTGTAGCAACCGACTACTGATCCCGCTGTCGGATGCGGTTCTTTACGACCATCTGGCTGGTGAGCACACGGTCGGCGTTTATCCCCTGCTGGAGGACGATACCTGCTATTTCCTTGCCATCGATTTCGACGAAGCCGAGTGGAGAGAGGACGCCCGCGCCTTCGTGCAGTCGTGTGGCGAACTTGGCGTACCCGTTGTCCTTGAGATTTCGCGCTCCGGCAAAGGGGCGCATGCCTGGGTGTTTTTCGCTGGCCGGGTCTCGGCCCGCGATGCCCGTCGCCTGGGCACGGCCATCATCAGCCACACCTGCTCGCGAACCCGGCAATTGAAGTTGGAGTCTTACGACCGCCTGTTTCCCAATCAGGACACGATGCCCAAGGGCGGCTTTGGCAACCTGATCGCTTTGCCCTTGCAGAAGCTGCCTCGTGAGAACGGCTGTAGCGTTTTCGTTGATGCGGAATTGCATCCCTACCACGACCAGTGGGCGTTCTTGGCGTCCATCCATCCGATGGCACCGCACGACATCGAGCCGACCATCCTGCGTGCCACGGGCAGGACGCATCCACTGGACGTCACTTTCATCGACGAAGAAGACTTGGTTACGCCGTGGAAGCGTTCGGCCCCGTCGACGAAGCAGCTGCCGGGGACAATGCCGAAGTCAGTCACTGTGACGTTGAGCAATCTCATCTACTTCGAGAAGGCGCAGCTGCCGCAATCGCTGGCCAACCGCCTGATCCGCCTTGCCGCGTTCCAGAACCCTGAGTTCTACAGGGCACAGGCGATGCGGATGTCGGTCTGGGACAAACCGCGCGTAATTGGCAGTGCCGAGAACTACCCGCAGCACATTGCCCTGCCGCGCGGATGCCTGGATGCCGTGCAGGAATTGCTGAGGGACAACGGTATCCGCTGCGAACTGCGTGATGAGCGTTACGGCGGAGAGCCACTGGAAGTCGCCTTCGTCGGTAAGCTGCGTTCCGATCAGCGATCGGCGGTTGCCGCAATGTTGAGCTATGACACTGGCGTGCTGTGCGCGCCTACCGCCTTCGGCAAGACGGTCGCGGCGGCAGCGATGATCGCCAAGCGTGGCGTGAACGTCCTGGTACTGGTACACCGCACCGAGTTGCTCAAACAGTGGCAGGAGCGTCTGCAGGCCTTCCTTGGCATCGGCAAGGGCACGATCGGAACAATCGGCGGCGGCAAAGCCAAGCCCACAGGGAAGATCGACATAGCGGTGATGCAGTCTCTGTCACGGCAGGGCGAGGTGAACTCGCTGGTCGAGAACTACGGTCACGTCATCGTGGACGAATGCCACCACGTCGGCGCGGTGTCATTTGACGCCATTCTGAAGCGCACCAAGGCGAAATACGTGCTCGGCCTGACCGCCACACCGTTCCGCCGCGACGGCCAGCAACCGATCATCTTCATGCAGTGTGGCCCGATTCGGCACACGGCAGCAAAACCTGCCGGCGCCCCGCGCGACCTGGAGGTGGTGGCGTATTCGCTACATGCACGCATCGACCTCCCGACTGACGCGGGAATTCAGGATGTGTTTCGGCACCTCGCCAACGATCAGGCTCGAACGGTCGCAATTTCCGCCGAAATCGAACACGCGTTCAGCCAAGGCCGCAAGGTGCTGGTGCTGACCGAGCGCACCGACCATCTCGATGTCATTTCGGCGGTATTGGATGGAAAGATTCCGCCACCGTTCGTACTGCATGGCCGGATGTCACGGAAGCAGCGAGCGGCGCTTATTGGGCAACTCGAGGCTCTACCACCGAACGCTCCGCGCGTACTGCTTGCGACCGGCAAGCTGGTAGGGGAGGGCTTCGACCATCCTCCTCTCGACACACTGGTTCTGGCGATGCCGGTTTCGTGGAAGGGAACCTTGCAGCAATACGCCGGGCGCTTGCATCGAGAGCATGCCACCAAGACAGACGTGCGAATCATCGATTTCGTTGACACGGACCACCCGGCGCTTCTACGAATGTGGGACAAGCGCCAGCGCGGATACAAGGCTATGGGGTATCGAATCAGGCAGTGACTTATCATCAATCACATCGTTCGAGTCCGACGAATTTAGGATGAAGATACCTGAAATAGAAATGGCCCGATTTCAAAGAAAGTGAATTGGCATGAGCGAGTACCAGTACTACGAATTCATCGCCATCGATGAACCACTGACGCCGAAGCAAATGGCCGAGTTGCGCTCGCGCTCGTCTCGCGCCAGCATTACTCCGACCAGTTTCGTCAATGATTACCAGTGGGGCAATCTCAAGGGAGATCCAGTCGACTGGATGCGGCGATACTTTGACGCTCACGTCTATGTCGCTAACTGGTGTACTTGCAGTCTATACTTGCGGGTGCCAAGGGGTGCTTTCGATGCTGAGACTCTCCGGACCTTTGAAACTGAATCCGCTTTTTCGGTGGAGCAGACGAAAACACATTGGCTGTTCGAATGGGCACTGAGCGAGAGTGACAACTACGATCGCTTTGCCGAGGAGGATGGGCGTGGCTGGATGGGCCGGCTGGCCCCATTGCGCGACGAACTGCTGAGTGGCGACATTCGTCCGTTGTATCTCGGCTGGCTGGCCGGCGTGAGCGCCGGCGAAGTTGACGAAGATGCCACCGAGCCCCCGCCGCCGCGCGGTCTTTCACGACTGACCGCTGCCCAGCAATCGCTGGCGGAATTTCTCGAAATCGGTCGGGACCTGATTACAGCGGCCGGATTGCCTGACCAGCAAGCACCCGACCTCGATACCAAGAGCGATCCGGAAGCGGACGCCTGGATCGCCGAACTTCCAACGGCAGAGAAAATAGCAGTGCTCAAACTGCTCCTGACAGGACACGCGCAGCAAGCCGAGCGTCGGCTGGAATTACGATTCCTTGCTTGGCAGCGCAAACAGCAGCCGATTGGAAAACCTGAACCGCGCCGGCGTACTGTCGCCGAACTTCAGGAGTTGGCTGCGTCCGCTGCCGAAACGAGAAAAAAGCAGGAAGCGGTGCAGCGCAGAAAGGTTGAAGCTGAGCGGCGGGCCAAGCATGAAACCTACCTGCGCACACTGGCTGCTGATTTCGACCAGTGCTGGCAAGTTGCCGATACCCGAGCCGAACGTGGCATCGCCTCTGCTTACGATGAGGTAAAACGCGCTCTCGTCGAGTTAGCCGAAGCCTATACGCTTTGCGCCTCCCGAGCCGACTTCGACCGGAAATTGGCGCAATTCATGGCCCGGCATGGAAAACGCGGTGCCTTGGTCCGGCGTCTGGCCGATGCGGGGCTCTGGAAGAAGTCGTAGCAATGATAGAAGGCGAAAATGAGAAAGACATCGCAATTTGGCACGAAATATCTGGATAAGCTGATCGAGGAGGCGACCACCGACGCCTACGACGAATCGGAGCAGGCTGGCGGGTTCTTCGCGATGATCGAGGAGAATCTCGCCCTTCCATTCGTGACCCAGGTGGTTGGGCAGGAAGTAACGGTTGCCAAGGTCGATATCACCAAGCGCGACCAAATCGTCGCCATTTGCTCGCGTGGAAAGGCGACTCAAGCAATCCCAATCCTCGATCTGCCAATGCCCGACCCGCGGCCAGAGGGGGCGGAATGGATTGATGCTTACCGTCGCTGGTACGGGAGTTGATGGAGGTTGATTGCGATGCGCAAGACCAGATCGGCAATTCTTGAGGCTGTACACGAGACGGCCAAGGGGCTGCATGCCGTTGGCGTGATGGAGCAGGTTACGCTGCGCGAATTCGACCACCGGTGTATGCCGCTGAATTTGCGCTGCCGATGGTCCTCGATAGATACCGAAAGCTTGCATGGCGAGAAAAACGTTGCCAGCGATATGTACCGATAGATCCTGAAGGGTACGCGCGTTGGAACGTCGATAGGTTTCGATAGTAGGCGATAGATGCTGAATGCTAATTTTGGGTATCAGATGCAAATGACGGTAGATCTGACGGTAGAAATGCTACATGTTGAAAAAAGTTCTATACGTGACAACGGTTTATCGGTGCCGTTGATGATTGAGTGGGAGTAGGGGGGCCTTCGGAGACTATCGACTACTATCGAGGAACACTTGTAACTAACATCATCAACGAGAATTGCAGGCATTGATTATAAGGAACAATCTTACCGACCAAGTCTACGTTGACGGTATTTCTGACGGTAGATCGGAAAAGATCAATGAGCGCCCCGGAGTGCCTTAGTCGAATCGTGCCACCCAATACCGGTTGCGACTTGATCGCCCGTGTTCAAAGCTGATGAACGCTCATGAGGAGCGGCACGATCGACCGCGACGAACGGTTCAGCGCGCGTGTCCAAGAAGAATGCCTCAAGGGGCGGCAGAGCGTCTCGTGCACAGCTCGCCCCAAGGCCTCGTAGACGGTCGATCATCGCGACGCTATCCAGCGCGAACTTTCCTTGAGGGACGACGGGCTGGTATCGGAAATACCGCGGTGCCATCTCCGTGTGGCCGCACAATAGTTTCGCAGTGCCTGCCGAGGCTCGAGATTGCCCGCGCATGAAAAGCTCCGTCGACCTCAGCAATAGGTCTTTGTAGCCGGCTGACGTTGGGACATCGAAGATCTCCTCGGTGCAGCCCAAGCTCAAGACGAACAGGTCATCGTCCTTCCAGCCCAGCACGCTCCGTGCTTCGACAGCGGCGACACCTGCGGGGTTGTTGGCCCAGATGCCACCATCGATCAGTGGCGCACCGTTCGGCATGACGTGCGCTCGAAAGTAGGTCGGCGCCGCCGCGGTCGCCAGCGCGACGTCGACTGCTCGTTCCCGCCAGTCCACCTGCAGACGGGGATGATGGCGAGTCTTGAAGACGTAGAGATCGTCCTTGTCGCCATGGTAGGCGGGAATCACGAGACGTAACGTGCTATCGCCAAGAGTCCTTGACCCGAAGGCTGTCGTCAGCGCTTCACGAAGGGCTTCCGGCTCGTACTTCGGCCAGGCAAACTGTTGGCCGCGGCGTCTCCACGCACGCATCTTGGCCAACCATCCTTGCACAACTCCCTTCGCCCTTGTCGTGTCCGTCTGATCGAAAATGCGAGGCCCCTCCCGGACGTAGAAGTCGACGATCTCGCGCGCTGACAGACCCAACCCCAGGGCGAGCGCGATGATGCCCCCGGTCGACGTGCCAGCGATCAAGTCGAAATGGTGGGCGATCCGCTTTCCGGTTGTGGTCTCGACAGTGTTGAGAAATGCCGCAGCGAGCATGCCCTTGATCCCTCCACCGTCGATCGCGAGGACTCGCCGTTTAGGCCGCATCGCGAACCTCCGGATGGCGGCCGCCACCTTTCCACTCGTCCGTTACCAGCCATTCCTCGAAGAAGAAAAGCCACAGGTAGGTCCAGGGCACGATCGTGTCCGCGATCGAGGCGCTGGGGGACCATTCCGCGGATTGCGGATCGAAGAGGCAGAGCCGCACCGGTTTCGTCGAGTACACGTGCGGCAGATACCGACCGTCTGCCAACTCATTGAGGTCCGGTGAGACGACCACTACGTCGGGCGTATCGCCGCGCCGGTAGCGAATGCGGACGGCGTACAGCCGGCTGAGTGGCGACGGCCGGATCTGCATGTCCCAGACCAGTTCACCCCGCCGCGCGACGCCGTGCCCACGGCAGACTGCGCTTGCCCGAAGACGCAACCACTGCTGTTCAGGGCTGAGCCAGGGGTCGTGGACTTTTCGCACGCTACCGGCCGAAGAACGTATTCGGGCGAACGCCTACGCGCCCAGCCGCAGGCGACGTGACGACGCCCAAGCTCGGCGCGATGAGCAGCGATCCTGCCGCCCGCGCATTGCCGACTGCGGAAGCAAGCGGGGCCATTGCACCCCGAACAGCATCCTGACTCGCGCCAAAGGATTTCTGAAGCACTTGGCCGAGTCGATCCTTTCCGTCGATGCCGACCAGTTCTTCGAGCATGGCGATGGCATCCCTGTGCCAGACATAGAAGGTTTGAGGAAGGAGCTGGTCGAGATTCCACTTGTCGGCGAAGTTCTCGCCGGCAGTTGTCTCGTTCTCGATGAAGTAGAACGGCCTTCCGTTTCGCTCCTCGACCACGATGAAATCGGAGATGCGGCGCACCACGTCGAGAATCAGTTCGTAGGTGTCCGCGTAGGCGAACCGGGCGGTGCAATGTGCGTAGGACCGCGCTGCGAGGGTCGTCAGGATGATGCTGATGGGCGCGAGCTCGCTGCGCTTGGCGGCGGCAAACCACACGTCGCGATGCCGCTTCAGAAGCTGCACAATCCGCTTCAAGGCAGGCTTGCGCATTTCCTGCTCTGGAAAGTCCTCCACCTCCGCGCGTTTCGCCGCAACCGCGGCCTCGCGCAGATAGAGCCTCGGCCGCAACGCTGCATACTGCTCGAACCGTGCCGCGTATCCCTTTGGATTGGTAGGCTTCCACACCGACAGCGCCCTGTCCGGCACCAACTCACCGCCATTGCCGCATGCTGGGTTGGGAATTGACGGCGTGATGTCGAGGTGGAACTCGTTCGCGTAGCACAGGCGCCAGCAGCGCCGCTTCTGTTCGAGCATCGAAGCGTAGGTGGCATGGGCTTTCAGTCGATCGCCGATCAGTGCCTTGACCGCAGCTGGATTGGAGGTAGCACCCACGGAGGGCAGATGGCATACAAGGTCTACGTCGAATTCGGCGCGCCCGATCGGCTTGTTGGCAGTGCCAACTGCAATTGACCCCTGCGCGTAGATCGAGGCGACCTTCAGAAACGGCGATTCGCCTTCTGCAAGCCAGGCGCTCACGGCTTCGTACCGGTTTTTCGCTGTCTCGTACTGGCTGTCGGTCAAATCGATCTGCGCGAACAGCGCATCGAGTGTTCCGACCAGTAACCGCCGCTTGTGCGAGGTGAGTTCGGTCAACTTGGGATCGGCGTGCATCGCGATGCTCCTATATTCACCGCCCCACCAGCGGAAGCGAACGCGCCGCCAGCGCATCGAGGGCGAGGTGGCAGAGGTAGGCTCCGATCATCCCGACCTTGCGCCAGAAGCGGCCTTCATCGGATTGCGGCTGCCACTCGTAATCGCCTTCCAGCCTGCCGCCACGACGGCCGCGAAGGCCACGCTGTGGAAGAACTGGCGGTGGTGTGGATAGGCGGCGGGTTCAAGCACATCCGGCAGCTTCGTGAGCAGGGCGGCGAGGCCGCCACCCGCGAGCGGCCAAGCGGCGGTCGCCTCGCCGCGGTCTACTTCACGAGAGCGCAAAACGGCCCCTGTGGCGAGGGCGGCGGTCCACTGGTGTATGGCTGCGCTCATGTCATGATGCCTTTCATTGAATCCATTTATTGACAATACTAGCAAGATAATACATCATGCGCAAGGCCAATTCGGGGGATGCGAATGGAACTGACGAGAGAGGAGCTAGGGCGGCGGATTCGGTCCGCCAGGGAAAGTTGCGGACTTACGCAGGAGCAACTGGGCGAATTCGCAGGGCTGAACCGGGTGGCGATTGGGCAGATCGAGGCTGGGACGCGCTCGGTTTCCAGTCTGGAGCTGGATCGAATCGCTCACGCCGTGGGGCGCGACATCAAGTCTTTCTTTGCAGATTCCTTCGTCGAGCGCGATGCGCTCGCAGCGCTTTTTCGTTCCGATGCCGAGCTCGCAGAGCAGGCCGATCTAGTGAAGGCGTTGCAAGACAGCCTGGCGCTAGGCCACGAGATGACCAATCTCGAGCGTTTGCTCGAAATAGACAGGGTTCAGCTGCTCACCGCGTCTTACGAATTGCCTGCTCCGAAATCGCGCTGGGACGCCATTCAGCAGGGCCAAAAGGTCGCCACCGAGGAACGGCAGAGGCTGGGGCTCGGCGTGGCGCCAATCGGTGACTTGAGCGATTTGCTCGAGTCTCAGGGGATTCGCACCGCGGTTGTCGCGCTCCCTGAAAATATCTCGGGATTGACGCTTGTCGACAGCACGATCGGCGTGTTCGTCGTGATCAACGCGAAACATGCGGCGGTCCGCCAGCGTTTCTCCCTGGCTCACGAGTACGGTCACGTGCTGCTGGATCGGGACCGAGCCGGTGCCATCAGCCGCGCGGAGAATCGTTCGGATCTCCTCGAAGTTCGCGCGAACGCATTCGCCGCGGAGTTTCTGATGCCGGCCGACGGTGTCGCGCAGTTCGTGCTCGCGTTTGGCAAGGGAGGGGCAAGCCGCGCGCAGATCGCCGTGTTCGACGAAGCCGAGGCGGTGCAGGTCGAGCAACGCGCCGCGCCCGGATCCCAGGACATCCAACTCTACGATGTTGCATTGCTCGCTCACCACTTCGGGGCGAGCCGGATCTCGGCGTTGTATCGCATCAAGAACCTTCGGCTGATCGACGAGCGCGAATTCCAGCGCCTCAAGGCCGAAGAAGACAGCGGAGCGGGGCAGACGATCGCGAACTTCCTCGCAGCACCGGAAGCTCCGCTGGAAGACTTGTCGCGCGACGATTTCCGTCGGCGCTTTCTTGCTCTTGCGCTGGAAGCCTATCGTCGAGACGAGATCACGCGCACGAAGCTTGCTGAACTAGCGGCCATGGTTCACTTAGGTCAGAACGATCTCGATGTCACCCTTGCTTCTGCGAAACTGGATTGACCCGCCTCGGCGCGAGCGTAATCAATGGCCACGAACGCCGAGACAGTCGTCGTCATCACCGACGCGAACGTTCTCATCAATCTGCTGCGAATCGGTCAGCTACCGCTTCTCGGCAAGCTCGATGTTTATCGCTTCCTCGTACCCGAGGAAGTGGTGGGGGAAATCACGAACCAGGCGCAGCAGGACACTCTCGCCGCGGCGATAGCTGCGGGCCATCTCGGGCAGATAGTCGTCGACACGATCGAAGCCCTGGCACTCTTCGCCGAGTTGCGCGATGTGATGGGGCGGGGAGAAGCGGCGTGCCTGGCACTCGCTGCGACCACGGGATGTTACATTGCATCGGACGAGAAGAAGCGATTTCGCCGGCGCGCCATCGAGCTGATCGGAGAGGCTCGCATTCTCCGCACCGAATCGATACTCCTCGAAGCTACGCCCGCGCGCGGACGCGAACCTACGCATGCTGCCTTTCTATGGAGAACTCGGACCATCTATGGAGGCACTATGCGAACGGCAGTGACAAGGGAAAAGTCTGCGTGGTTTTTCAGTTTGGAAAGTTGCGCGAGACGCTGAATCAGACCTTGGCGTCGGGACGAGCGGCAGTCCTTTACAACGGGACTCGCTGCCGCCAGATTTTTTCGCTTCACTATCGATCACAAGGTTTAAGCCACCGGCTTTAGCCGGTCAGCTTTAGCTG
>WHTS01000044.1 GCA_009377585.1 Betaproteobacteria bacterium | reverse complement strand
CAAACGGCGCGAAAAAGACCCTTGAGATAGAGCGCCTCGAAGAAAACGCACGAACAAAATCCACGACGTTCATCCCGACCAATTCACACGACTATCGGAACGACGATGACAATATAGCGTATGGGCCCGCATGGGTGCGCAGCCCGCGCGCTCGTCATCCGCCCAGTACTGGGGCAGCAAAACCGAGCAGTAGCCGAGGAAGGCTATCCGCAGCCCTTGCCTCTCGATGATTGCGGGGCGCCGCGCTTCGGCAATGTTGCGACCCGCGCCTACCGTTGGTATGCCGAGGCGACGGAACGTATCCACCGTGTCTTCCACCGCCTCGGGTCCCCAATCCCCTGTGTGATTCGATGCGAGCGACAGGACGTCAAAAGGAACGCCCCGAAACACCTCCGCCTGTTGTGGCGGCTGGCGGACCTCCAGATTGCGGGCGAGACTTTGCCACTGGTACGTTCCGCGCTCCGAGTACAGACGCTCCACCTGTGCGAAGCGGATGTCCGCTCGACTGAGCACTCGGCGCACGGATGCGAATGCGATCTCCGGCGGATTGTGCCCGGTGCCTACGTCGCCACCCGCCGCGATGGTGACCAGCGCCTGATCTTGCGACATCATGACCACCGTTTCGTCCACGTGCGCTGTTCTATTTCTATTCCTCGACGTAACCGGTCTTCCGGCGCCTATCCAGCCACCATCCGTACTGAACCGGAAGGCTTTTGAATTGCGTGTCGTATTCGAGCGCGCGCGCGGCATGTGCCGGCCAGAACGGGTCGTACAAGAGCTCGCGCCCGATGGCGACGAGGTCTGCCTGACCCTTGGCGAGGATCTCCTCCGCCTGCCGGGCATGCACGATCAGTCCAACCGCCATCGTCTTGATGCCGGCGTCCTTGCGCACGCGCTCTGCATAGGGAACCTGAAAGCCGAGCTTGGGTGCAACGCGGCTCGCGGTTGGAGAACGTATCGAAATGCCGCTTGCGGAACAATCGATCAGGTCCACTCCCAGCGGCTTCAATTCGCGTGCAAGCGCGATCGTATCGTCCAGCGTCCAGCCACCTTCGTCGACTGCGGACACACGGAAAAACAACGGTTTGTCATGGGGCCATACGCCACGCACCGCCTCGGTGAGCTCCAATGCGAAGCGCATGCGATTACGAAGTGTCCCGCCGTATTCGTCCGTGCGCCTGTTGGACGCGGGTGAGAGAAATTCATGGAGCAGGTATCCATGCGCGCCATGGACTTCGAGAATGTCGAAACCAGCATCGGCCGCACGCCGTGCCGCCTTCACCCAGTTCCCCTTCACCTCCGCAATGTCTTCCTTCGTCATCGCTCGCGGAAGCGGCCAGCCTTCGAGGTACTCCACGGCGCTCGGCCCAATGACCTCCCAGTGCTCCTGGCCTTCGACAGGTACGCTGCGATCGATCGGACCGAATCCGTCCCAGGGCTTGAACGTCCCGGCCTTGCGGCCGGCATGATTGAGCTGAATGGCCGGTGTCGCGCCCTGCTCTTTCAAGAACGTTGTGAGCCGCCGCAGCGGCGGGACGTGTTCGTCTTTCCAGATGCCCATGTCCCCGACCGTGCCCAGCCCACGGCGCTCGACCTTGGTCGCTTCGGTAAATACGGTGCCCGCCCCGCCCATCGCGAACTTGGCGAAATGCGCGAAGTGCCAGTCGGTCATGAAGCCATCGACCGCCGAATACTGCGCCATCGGCGACACTACGATGCGGTTTCTCAGCGTGATGCCGCGGATCTCGATCGGCTTGAACAGAAGGGGCTGAGCCGCGCTGACGGTGGAGGCTCGAGCGATCGTAGACGAGGATGACACTACTGTGAACTCCTTGAGCCGCAGGCCGCAATCAACCGGTGCGGCAGCTCGACGGCTCGGGGACTATGCGACGCATTTGGGTGCGTTCATCATTGTGAACGACATTCACATATACGATACCCAGTGACCCCAGTGGTGTCAACGTCGCTCGCCGATCGTTCGATCGCCACCAATCCCATGCAAAAGAGACCGCGGCCCTTACGATCCAGATGTGCCGAAGTTTCACCCGTTGCTCGACTCGAGTGATTCTTCGCGCTCAGCAACTTCACTCAGCGCACCGAGCACACTACTCGCCGGGGATACACCATACCTTGCGGGCGTGCTCTACGGTCGCCACGTCGAAGTGAATACCATTAGGGTCACGATACTTGCGTTCGGACTTCGGACCATCGCCGATGTTGCGGATCTGGCCATGGTAGGTGCCGCCATTGTCCTCCACGCGGCTTGCGCCACTTTCCATGTCGTCGACCAGGAAGCCAATATGGTGCAGGCCCTTTCGTCCCTCCGCATTCACGTTCCCGGAGTGAATGATCGCAAGGCTCATGACACCATCCGAGAGCATCACCGCGACATCGGACTGCCGCACACGCTTCAGCTCGAAAGCTTTCTCGTAGAAGGAAGCAGTCCCCTCCATGTCGTCGACCGTGATTGCGATGTGACGCAGCTTTGCCATACATCCTCCTCTAGTGGATCACCGCATCGAAAGAAAAATGGCGCCTTACGGCGCACCCGGCGAAGCGAGCATCGAATGCGAGCGGGATAGAGTCAATCACCTGACATTCCGCTTCGTTGACACGCTTGCACACGGAACCTATTATCGGCCCCTGTTCAGTATGTTGAACGTCGTTCATCGTACGATACGCAGGCAATCCGGTCGTGTCAAACTCGAGCATGAGCACATTCCGCGTACGATCCTGACGGGATTCGACCGGCATTCGGAGGACACTATGTCGCAGACTCGGGTGGCCGTCGTCGGTGCAGGCGCCGTCGGCGGATATATCGGGAGGCAAGCTCGCCCAGGCAGGCCACGACGTGCGCGTGATCGATGGCTGGGTTGCGCACATCGACAAGATACGTCGCGACGGGCTTCTGATCTCCGAGCCCGGGCGATCCGATAAGATCCCTGTCGAAGCGCTGCATCTTTGCGACGTGCAGTCGCTCATCCGCACGCCGATCGACGTCGCCCTCGTTTGCACCAAGTCATACGACACGGCATGGGCAGCGATGATGATCCGGCCATACCTTAGCGCGTCCGGGTGCGTCGTATCGGTCCAGAACAGTCTCAACGAAGAGGATATCGCCGCGGTCGTCGGTTGGGAACGTACTCTGGGCTGCATAGCCAGCACGATCAGCGTCGCAGCCCCGCATCCCGGCGAAGTATCCCGGGCGCGTACGCCGGGTGGCTTCGATTACACGGTATTTCGCGTTGGCGAAGTGCACGGACGCCATACGCCGCGCGCGGCTCGACTGGTCGAGTTGCTTGGCAGCGTCGACAGCGCGAAAGTGACGACCAACCTGTGGGGCGAGCGCTGGTCCAAGCTAGTCACCAACTCCATGCATCACGGCATACTGGGTTCGACGGGCATCAGCGATCATACGCTCATGCGCGATGACAGCACACGGTCGCTCGCCATTCGTTGTGCCGGCGAGGCAATCTCGGTCGCGCTCGCGCTGGGCCATCAGCTGGAGCCGATCCTTCGCATGCCGGCGATGTTGTGGCTGCAAGCATCGCAGGGCGACGCAGGCGCGTTGAGCGAGCTCGAAGCCGGCTGGAGGCGATGGATGGAACGCTCGAAGGAGCCGCATTTCGGCTCTATCGGACAGGATCTCGCTAAGGGCCGCCGCACGGAGATCGACTACGTCTGCGGATACGTAGTTGCCAAGGGCGCACAGCTCGGCGTTCCCGCGCCCATGCAGAGCGCCCTACTCGCCCTGGTGAAGCGCGTCGAGCGAGGGGAAATCGAACGACGAATGGACAATATCGCGCCGCTGCTCGCGACGCTCTGAGTTGGAGGAGCCATGGGAAAGCATCTTGTCTTCATCGGCGCGGGCGCAGTGGGCGGCTACGTCGGCGGGCATCTCGCGCGCGCCGGCGAAGATGTGACCTTGGTCGATCCATGGCCGGAGCACGTCGAAGCCATGCGCAGCCATGGGCTGCATTTGGGCGGCTCGCAGGGTGAGCACGTTGTGCAGGTGAACGCCATCCACGTTTCCGATGTTCAAGGCTTCATGCGCAAGCCCGTCGACATCGCCATCATCTGCACCAAGTCGTACGACACGGAATGGGCTGCGATGATGATCCGCCCGTACCTGGCGCCGCGCGGCTACGTGGTCTCGATGCAGAACGGAATCAACGAAGAGCGCATTGCCCGGGCAGTGGGATGGGGTCGAACGGTCGGCACGACGGTGAGCACCATCAGCGTAAATGCCTACGAACCAGGTCGCATCAAACGCTACCAGGAGCCGGGCAGCGCGACGCAGCACAACGTGTTCCGGGTCGGTGAGGTTCATGGTCTCGTGACCGAGCGGGTCACCGAGCTCGCTCGCATCTTCAACGCGGTCGATCGTGCCGCGGTGACCGAGAATCTGTGGGGCGAGCGTTGGACCAAGCTCTCGGCGAATACCATAACACACGGTCTGCTCGGAGCGACCGGCCTGGACAATACGCACGTCTATGTCGGCCGGGGCAAAATCCATCGCCTTGGGGTGAAACTCGGCGGGGAAGCGGTAGCGGTCGGGCGCGCGCTCGGCTTCCGCATCGGAACCATACTCGGCATTTCGCCCGACGACTGGCACGACGCCGGAATCGCTCGGAATGCCGCGGCGCTGAAGCGCGTGCAGGACGGACTGACGGCATGGATGGCTACGCTGCTTGAGCCGTCTCACTCCTCGGTCGGCCGGGATGTAATGCGCGGACGCCGCTCCGAGATCGATTTCACCAACGGCCTGGTCGCCGACAAGGCTGTCGAGGTCGGCGTGCCCGCGCCAACGCACGCCGCTGTCACCGAGCTCGTACGGCGCATCGACCGCGGCGAGTTGCGCCCCGACCCGTCGAACGTGGATGACATCGCGGCGTAAGCCCCTTGCCGAACAGGTCGCCTCACCTCGGGACTGCCTGTCCGAAACAAACATCGTTCCGGTATTTCACAGCCCGCCAAGGTAATCATGCGAAGAATTCGAAATCATCTGCTCCATGCAGCCCTTGTCGTCTTGGCATGCCAGGGCATGTTGCCGTCAAACGCCGCGGCACAAGATTATCCGTCCAAGCCCGTCCGAATTCTGGTCGGACAAGCAGCCGGCGGCGGCGCGGATACGACAATCCGCATCGTCGCGCCGCGGCTGTCCGCTCTCTTGGGTCAACCAGTGGTGGTCGAGAATCGAACAGGAGCAGGCGGATCGATCGCGATCGAGCGCGCTGCAGCGGCGCCTGCGGACGGTTATACGGCGCTGCTGATGAACGCGGGCGGCACTATCCATTCAGCGCTGAGGCGGGATCTCCCGTACGACCTCGAGCGAGATCTCGCTGCCGTATCCCTTATCGCGGACAGCAACTTCGTTCTTCTCGTCCATCCGTCTGTCCCGGTGAAGAGTACCAAAGATCTCCTCGCCCTCGCACGCTCGCGCCCCGACATCTTCACCTATGCCTCCGCCGGCATCGGAAGTTCCTCGCACCTCGCCACGTCGCTGCTCGAACTCGTGGCAGGGCTGAAGCTCGTGCATGTCCCCTACAAAGGTGGATCGGCCGCCGCTGCGGCCAACGCCTCCGGTGAGGTCGATATGGGGTTCTCGAGCGTCACAGCGGCGTTGCCCTTGCTCAATGCCGGCAAAGTTCGGCCGCTAGCGGTCAGCAGCAAGCAGCGCTCGGCAGCGCTGCCCGCGATTCCGACGCTCGATGAGTCCGGGGTACCGGGATACGACCGCTCGTCCTGGTTCGGCATTCTGGTGCCCGCAAGAGTCCCCGCAATGGTCGTAAACCGCCTCAATACAGCCATCGTTCAGGTTGTCGCGGAACCGGACATCCGAGCCTTGCTGACCAAGCAGGCGCTCGAGCCGCGGACCACGACGGCCCAGCAGTTCGGTTCGATCATTCGTAACGAACTTGCACAAAACGCGAAGCTCGTCGCTGCTACCGGCGCCAAGCCCCAATGAGCTGTTCGTCACCGGAGCCAAAGTGACTGGCCCACGCACCAGAATTTCGCCCGTGACCAAAGCGCTGAGCGAGTACATTGCAGACGCTTCGAAGAGCCAGCTTCCTGTCGAGGTGAGAGAGCGCGCCAAGATCCACTTGGTCGATACGGTCGCGGCCGTGGTTTCCGGATCCCGTCTCGAACCTGGCAGGAAGGCGCTGCAATATGTGGCGGCTCTGGGCGGAAATGCCGAGTCCGTCGTGATCGGTAGCCGCCTCGTCACTTCCGCTCTGGCAGCCGCATTGGCCAACGGTATGTGTGGCCACGCCGACGAGACCGACGACACCATTATGGCATTGCGCCTGCATCCCGGCGCGTGCATCGTACCGGCCGCATTGGCGATCGCGGACAAAGAGCAACTCGGCGGCACTGCGGTGTTGCGCGCGATCGTGCTTGGTTATGACGTCGCGGCGCGGCTACTACGCGCGTTGCGTCTCATGTCTCTTGGCGAGCGCTCGCGGCATCACGGCGGCGCCATCGGCGGCTCTTTTGGTGCAACCGCTGCTTGCGCGGCATTGCTGCGCCTGAATCCCACTGTCGTTCGCTACGCGCTGTCCTACGCGGGGCAGAATGCAGCCGGTATCTATACGATGCTGCGCGATTCGCATCATGTCGAAAAGGCCTACGTGCTGGGGGCATGCCGGCACACAATGGCGTTTCGGCTGCGTTGATGGCCGCGTGCGGCTTTACAGGCGTCGATGATGTTTTCTCCGGCGTGCCCGACTTCCTCTCGATTTTTTCGGAATCGCCGGAGCCGCGGCGACTGATCAAGGGATTGGGTCGCGATTTCGAGATAATGAACTGCAGTATCAAACGCTGGAGCGTGGGTGCGCCGATTCAGGCTCCGCTGCAGGTGTTGTACGAGCTCATTCAGGAACATGGCCTGAGCGCGCGGGACGTCGCAAGAATCTTGGTGCACATGCCGAAGAAGCAGCTGCAAGTTGTGGACCGCCGCAGCATGCCCGATATCTGCGTACAGCACTTACTCGCTTTGATGCCGGCCGACGGGACAGTGACGTTCGGTTCATCGCACGATTACCGGCGCATGACCGACCGTCGGGTCCGGGGCCTTCGAAGAAAGGTAGACGTCGTAGGTGATACGGCGCTGGAGGACGGTGAGCGCACGTGGCGCTGCGCAATGGAAATAACCGCCAAGGACGGCCGCTTCCTGCGCCATGGAACCATGGCGGCGAAGGGCTGGTACACGAATCCTCAGACTCGTCAGGATATGGAAGAAAAGGCGCTGGATCTAATGGGGCCGGTTCTCGGACCCCGGCGCACGCGCACGCTCCTCGCAAAGCTCTGGAGTTTCGAGCGCATTGGAAACGTCCGAGCACTGCGCAAACTCTTGGTGGCCTAAACACGCATGGCCCGAAAACGGGCTGCGACGACCTCAAACCAAGCCGGGGGGCGCGAGCTCGGCGTGTCTCAGGAACTCCGTTGGCAGAACGCTCGGGCGGGTACAGTTCCGTCAGCTCGCCGCACGACAGCCTGCTCGGCCAGCGGGATCGATTCAGCGGGTGCGCTTGCGCTCGAGAAATGCCGCGACCTTGGCGCGATGGTCCGGCGTGTCGCGCAGGATCGATGTATGCGATGACACCATGTCCAGGTGCGCGGCAAGATTCATTGTCATGCCCTGGTAAACGGCACGCTTGTAGGCTCGGATCGCTTCGAACGGCTGGGCTGCAATTGCGCGCGCCAGCTCGTAGGTTGCCGGCATCAATTGCTCCGACGGCACGACCTTGTTGACGAGCCCGATCCGGTCGGCCTCCGCCGCATCGATTGCGCGCCCGGTCCAGAAGAGCTCCAGCGCCCGCGGCGTTCCGATAAGCCGCGGCAGGTAGTACGTGCCGCCGTCTCCGGCGATCAGTCCGACGTTGATATAACTCTCCGCAAGAGTCGCCGAATCGGCCATGATCCGTAGATCACACATGAGCGCCATGTCGAGCCCGGCACCGCGGGCCGCGCCGTTGATCGCCGCGATCGTGGGCTTGTCCATCCGCTCCATAACAAATGCGATTTTGTGCACGTGCCGCCACAGGAAATCCTTGCGTTCCAGGCTGTCGTTGTTAGCCCGGTCCTTTTGCGCGCCGATGTCGCCGCCGGAACAAAACGCCTTGCCTGCGCCGGTGAGCACGACGAGCTTGATTGCCGGATCGCTTTCGCAGCGATCCAGCAAGGCTCCCCAGCGCTGAATCATGTCCTTGGTGAAGGCGTTGTACTTTTCGGGGCGGTTGAGCGTGATGGTGGCGATACCGTGCTCGTCGACGTCGAACAAAATCAGTGTGTCTGCTGCCATGCCCATTTCTCCTTGATTCAGACTCGCTCGTGCGCCGGTCGCGGAAGCGGGGAGCAGGACTGCGCCTGTTCCGTGGTATAGCCGAGCACCGTGACGAGCACCTCGACCGTGTGCTCACCGAGTTCCGGCACGTGAGGCCGGGCGGCCGTGTGCAGGCCA
This sequence comes from Betaproteobacteria bacterium, assembly GCA_009377585.1. Lineage (NCBI taxonomy): Bacteria > Pseudomonadati > Pseudomonadota > Betaproteobacteria > Betaproteobacteria bacterium. The sequence continues at coordinate 37,568 of WHTS01000044.1, read as the reverse complement.
GGCATCTGGAACGGCGCATTGGGCACCCAATACTCGCCCACTTTGTCCTTGACCCGGGCCATCCCGGCACGGGCCTGCATTTGCGGGTGTTCGATCGCTTCCTTCACGGTGCGATAGCGCGTGCACGGCACGCCGCCCGCAAGGAGCGTATCCTCGCATTCCTCACCGGAACGCGTCCGCGTCCACTGCTCGATCAGGTCCATCAATTCCGACCAGTGCGCCTCACGGCTTCGCGTCTGCGCGAAACGCGGATCTTCGATCCATTCGGTATGGCCAACCGCGCGCGCCAGTTGTTCGAAATTCTTCTGGCTCGTCGGCGCAGCGACCACGTAGCCGTCGTTCGTCTTGAGCGGCTGGTACACGCGGATCTTCTCGTCGCTCGGCGCCTGTGCTTCCTGGAACTCGTAGACCAGCAGGTTGAGCATCGCATCCATGAGCGCGACATCGATGTACTGGCCACGGCCGGTTCGCGCTCGCTGGTACAAGGCACTCTGCACCGCCGCGAACGCCGACATACCGCCGAAGACATCGGCGATGAAGGTAGCCGTGTTCGCCGGCCGGCCGCCGCCCTGGTATTCGACCTGCGCCATATCGAAGCCGCTTGCGGCATGCACGATGGGCGCGTAGGCCGGGCGCTGCGCAATCGGGCCGGTTTGGCCGAAGCCCGATATCGAACAATAGATGACGTAGGGATTGGTTCTTGCCACCGCCTCGTAGCCGACGCCGAGACGATCGGCTACCCCAGGACGCCAATTCTCGACGATGATGTCGGCGCTCTTCGCCAGGCCGATCGCCGCCTCGCGACCGTTCGCAGACTTCAGATCCAGCACGACACTCTTCTTACCGCAGTTGAGATGTCCGAAAAAGCTGCTATAGCCGTTTCGAACGGGCCGACGGCTGCGATTGTGATCACCGGCCGGTGGCTCGATCTTGATCACTTCCGCGCCTAGATCGGCCAGCAGCCGTGTGCAGTAGGGCCCGGACAGCATGTTGGTGAAGTCCAGGACCCGGAGCGAATCCAGTGGTCCAGCGGCTGCTGCAGCCTTCATCGAACTAGTCTCCATTGGGTGTTCGTCTACTATGGCAGCGGCGCGCCCAGATCCGGCTTGCGAGCCGCGACGACATAGGGCCACAACCCTTCGCCGCCTACCCTGGCCGCGACGACTCCCACCCAGGCCTGCCATTCCGACTCGGTGCCGAACTCGTCCCGCCATGCCCACAACCGGCGTGTGCTCCGGTGCAGCGAGTGTTCGTGGGTAAAGCCCATGGCTGCATGTACCTGGTGGGCCACACTGGCGACAGTCGACACCGCCTCGCCGATGCGCGCCTTGGCTGCGGCAATCTCGAATCGCGCGAGGCCCTCCGCATTCGCCTCCGCAGCAGCCTGGGCCGCGGCTGTGCTCGCGGCGACCTGCGATGCCAGCGCCGCAATTTGTTGCTGCACGGCTTGGAACTTCCCGATCGGACGCCCGAACTGAATGCGCTCCTCGGCATAAGCTACGGTTTGCTCGAGCACTCGTTCCATGGCCCCAGCCATCTGCTGGGAGCGAAACAGCGCGCCGCGGAAGAAGAGCTCGGCGCGCCCCATGCCGCGATCGATCGGGCCGACGCATTCGTCGGACAGCTGGCACCCGTCCAGCCGCACGGAATCGCGCGGCTCGCGCGCATAGTTCCAGTCTTCGGCCACACCCGGCACGTCGCGCACCACCACTGTCCGCGTTCCCTCGACGGTATCCGCAGCAACGACCAGCGCCGAGGCATCGCGCGCCCACGGCACGCGCTTCATCGCGCCCGACAGCACCCAGCGTGCGCCGTCACGCTCGAGACGCACGTGGTCGCGGCGCAGCACCGGGCCCATGCTCAGCGGACCCTGTATCGGCTGCATTCCGGCCGCGGCAAGCATCTGCTCCGCGAGCCACGTCTCGATCAGCGGCATAGGTACCGCCCAGGATCCGGCCACGCGGGCCAGCGCGCACAGGTCGGCGATGTCGGTACCGGCTCCGCCGCGCGTCTCGGAGGCACCCGCCGCGGCCAGACCGGTTTGCTCCAGGGCCTGCCATAGCGCAGCGGGCCAATTCCCCGCCTCGGCGGTCTGCATCGCTGTGCGCGTACAGTGATCCGAGAAGACTCGGTTCGCACTTTCCAGGAGGAGATCGCGAACTTCGCTCATCGCAACCCCAACCCGCGCGCAATGATGCCGCGCAGGATTTCGCGGGTGCCCCCGCGGATGGGATACGACGGGGCATAGAGCAGCGCGCGATCCAGCATCGCATTGAAGCGATCGTCCGCCGGCAGGCAGGCGCGATCCTCCTCCTGCAGAACCGCGCGCGCGGTCTCCGGAATATCCTGATCGAACTGATTGCCCAAGTCCTTCACCAAGGCGGCCTCGACGTGCGGCGTAATGCCGCGATTGAGCAGACCGGCGAGTGAAAAGGACATACGGTGCAGCGTCCACAGATGGGAGACGAGACGTCCGATGCGCTCGGCCGCCCGCGGCTCCGGCTGCGCGCCCGCGCTCTGCAACAGGTGCACCAGCACCCCATACGCATTCAGCCAGCGCTCCGAGCCTGCCCGCTCGTGAGTGAGCTCACCCGACACCTGCTTCCAACCGTTGCCGACGTCTCCGATCACGTTTTCGCCAGGCACGAACACCTCGTCGAACAGGACCTCGTTGAAGTCATGATCGCCTGCAAGGTTTATGATCGGCCTGATCGATATTCCCGGCGAGTTCAACTCGACGATGAACTGGGTCACGCCAGCATGTCGATTATTGGAATCGAAAGGCGTCGTGCGGGCGAACAGATTCATGATATGCGCCATGTGCGCATAGCTCGTCCACACTTTGCGCCCGCTCACGCGCCAGCCGCCCTCGACCGCCACCGCGCTGGTCCGGATCGACGCAAGATCGGAACCTGAATCCGGCTCGCTCATGCCGACGCACACGAAACATTCGCCAGCGGCGATCCTGGGCAAATACGTGCGCTTCTGCGATTCCGAACCGGCCGCCAGCAACAGCGGGCCGAATTGCCGGTCTGCGAGCCAATGCGCCCTCACCGGCGCACCGGCTGCGAGCAGCTCTTCAGTGACGACGTAGCGCTCGAGCGTTGTACGTTCGTGGCCGCCGTACTGGCGCGGCCAGGTCATGCCGATCCACCCGCGCGCAGCGACCTTGCGGCTGAAAGCCGCATCGTAGCGATCCCAGCCCGCCGGCTCGCGAACATACGTTCCCGCCTCGCGCTCGCTGCGCAGAAATGCCCGGACTTCTTCCCGCAGAGCCTCGATATGAGACGGCATTTCGATGTCGGCCAAGCTGAAGGAGGTGAACGTCATCGATGCGAGCGCTTGGTCGGAATGGGCAGGGTGAATCGGCGCGTTTAGAAATACGAACGCTGTTCAGAATTGTCGAGGTGCGACCATGACCTGTCAAGGAGCTGAGGAGGCACGGTTACCCGGGCTCCGCAAGTCCTGCACGATAGTACGGCGTGTGCTCCTGCTCCATATGCCGGATCGAGTCGACGTAAGTGCGCGACTGCGCTCGACCGAGTCGCGGAATAGGCATGCGGTCCGCTTACGCTGCGGGGCGCAAACCTTCTTCCTCGCCGCCGGTGCCAAACCGCTCATCCGCTAGCCCGGGAGACCGGGAAAGATTCCGGAGGCTTGCGTCGCGACTTCCTTCATCAGCTTGCGCAATGACGGCAGGTTGCGCTCGAACCGGTCTACCGGCGCGCCGATCAGCAATGCGGCCGGCACATTGCCATGTGCGTCGAAAATCGGCGCTGCGAGCCCGGCTGCGCCGGGAATTGCCTGGCCTATGCTGATCGCCAAACCCGTCTTGCGGATCTTCTCGATCTCCTTGCGCAGTTCCGCGCGATTGGTGAGCGTGCGGTCGGTCATGGGCTTGAGAGTCACGGTTTTCAGGTACTGCTCGCGCCATTGCTCGTCGGTATGGGCAAGGAGTGCACGGCCGGCCGCCGAGCAGTACAGCGGTCGCGGCGCGCCGAGTGGCGCCATGTAACGTACCGGCTGCGGGCTTTCGACGCCCTCGACGTAGGTCACACAGCGTGCGGCCTTGTCGATCACCGCCAGATATACCGATTCCTGACTGCGCTCCATGAGCTGCTGCATGAACGGGCGTATCAGCTTCGGAAAGCTGCGCATGGACAGGATATCTGCCGCCAACCGGAAGATCGCGGGTCCGAGGCGGTAGGTGCCGCCGTCGTGCGTGAGATATCCTTTCATCACCAACGGCCGCAACAAGGTCAGCAGGCTGCTCTTGGGCGATTCGAGCTCGGCACTCAGGCGCGCCAGCGTCATCCCGTCGGCTGCGTGCGCAATGGCGTCGAAAACGCCGAGCACGCGCGCGAGCGAGCGCGGCGAATTGTCATGATGTTCCAAGTCGATCCTCCTCGTCAGGCCCGCGCGACGATGTCGATGGTGGCCGTTCGACACCTTTCGACATTGACAGCGCGAGACCGGGCGTTCATTATACCGAACACCGTTCAATATTTGTGATCCTTTCACGGCCCCGCCGCATCTTCAGGGGCTGCTGCTCCGATGAACTACACACTGACGGACGAACAGCGTCAGATCCAGGACCTGATCCGGCGCGTGGCCCGCGAGAAAGTGGCGGCGCGCGCGAGCGCGATAGACCGCGACGCCGAGTATCCAGCCGACATGTTCGAGTTGCTCAAGGAACTCGGGCTTTTTACGCTGCCGTTCCCGGCGAAGTACGGCGGCAGCGGCAGCATGTTATCGGGTTGCATAGCGGTGGAGGAGCTCGGACAGGTCTGCTACAACACCGCTTACCTGCTGGTGGTACAGTGGCTTCCCTTCGGAGCCATCCTGGCAGGCGGAACCCAGGCGCAGCAGGAGCGCTACCTTCCCGGCCTCGCCACCGGTGAGCTTCGGGCCGCGTTTTCCACCACCGAGCCGCAGAGCGGTTCGGACGTGCGGGGGATCAGGACCCGGGCGACCAAAGTTGCCGACGGATATCGCCTGGACGGGGCCAAGATCTGGTGCACCAACGCGCCAGCCGCTGATTTCGTGCTGGTGGCGGCCAAGTTCGAGGACGAAACAGGAAAGCCTGCGATCGGGCTGTTCATCGTCAAGAAAGAAGCTTCCGGTTTCGTAGTCGGCCGCAAAGAGGACAAGATGGGCGCACGGGGCATTCCGTCCTGCCCGCTGTTTCTCGATGGCGTGTTTGTTCCAGACGAGGACCGCCTGGGCTCCGACGCCAGTCTGGGCTTCAAGGTGGTGATGGAAGCATTCAACCAGTCGCGCCCGATCATCGCGGCACGCGGCGTGGGACTCGCGCAGGGCGCACTGGATCATGCCATCGAATTCATCCAGGACCGGCGCGCCTTCGGACAATCCGTCAGCGACTTTCAGGGCGTTCGCTGGATGGTCGCCGACATGGCGATGCAGACCGAAGCCGCCCGCCAGCTGATGTACCGCGCCGCGGCGCTGGTCGATGCCGGCGTCGGCGGACCCGCGCTTGCGCCCGTGGCTGCGATGGCCAAATGCTTCGCCACCGATGTCGCGATGCGCGTCGCCACCGATGCGGTGCAGCTCTTCGGCGCGGCCGGCGTATCGGCCGAGTTTCCTATTCAGCGCTATTTCAGGGACGCCAAGGTATTGCAGATCATCGAGGGCACCAACCAGATACAGCGCAACATCATCGCGAACAGCTTGCTCGGCAAGCCGGCGCGGCGTTGAGCGCTTACGCCTATAGCATCTCTCGGGAGTCGATATGGATACAGTAGGGCTGGGCTTTCACTTCGAGGATCTTCCGCTGGGCCGGAAGTTCAAGACGATCGGCCGCACGGTGACCGAAACCGACATCGTCAATTTCGTCAACTGCACCGGCATGGTCGAGGTGCTCTTCACCAACATCGAATTCCTGCGCTTGGAATCCGACATCAAGGGACGCCTCGCTCCGGCAGCGCTGGTATACACCTTCGCCGAGGGATTGCTCGTACAGTCCACGATGCAGCATACCGGCTATGCCTTTCTCAACATGCAACTGGACGTCAAGAGCCCGGTGTTCGCCGGCGACACGATCCATGTCGAGTGCGAAGTGACCGAGTCGCGCTTGAGCCAAAGCAAGCCCGGCCGGGGACTGGTGCGCACCAGCAATCGCGTGGTGAAGCAGGACGGTACGGTGGCGCTCGTCTACACGCCACTGCGCATGATCAAATGCAAGCAAAAACCTGCTTGATCCGGTGTCAGTGACCATGAGCGGCCCACTGGCGGGCATCCGGGTTCTCGATCTGACCATCAACGTGCTAGGCCCGCTCGCTGCGCAGATCCTCGGCGACATGGGCGCCGACGTGATCAAGATCGAGGCGCCCGGGGGCGATCCGATGCGCCATACCGGACGATCGCGCCATACCGGCATGGCGTCGTTGTTCCTGAACACCAACCGCAACAAGCGCAGCATCGTACTAGACCTGAAGCGGCCAGACGCCCGCACGGCGTTGTTGCGCCTGGTCGAGAGCTCGGATGTGCTCATCCACAGCGTGCGCCCCAGCACAGCGGAGCGGCTGGGCATGTCCTACCAGGCCATCAGCGCGCGAAACCCGCGCATCGTCTACGCGTGCGGGCCCGGATACCGAACCGATGGGCCTCACCGCGAGAGACCCGCCTTCGATGACGTCATTCAAGGCGAGAGCGGTGTGGCGGCGATGATGGCGCGCAGCATCGGCGAGCCGCGCTATGCACCCATGATCCTGGCCGACAAGTTCTGTGCACATGCGCTGGCTTCGGCGATCGGGATGGCGCTGTTCTGCCGCGAGCGCACCGGAGAAGGTCAGGAAGTCGCAGTGCCGATGTTCGAGACCATGCTGTCGTTCAATCTGGTCGAGCATCTATGGACGGATTTCTTTGGCGCCGAGCGGGAGGACTTGGGCTATACCCGGATGTTTTCCGCGCATCGGCGGCCCTATGCCACCCGCGACGGCCACATCTGCATGCTCGCGGTAAGTGACGATCAATGGCGCCGGGTGTTCGAAGTGATCGGACGACCGGAGCTTGCCTCGGATGGGCGCTTCGCAAAGCTGGAAGCGCGCACCCACCACATCGACGCGCTCTACGCGATTCTCGCCGAACGGCTGAAGGACAAGACCAGCGCCGAATGGCAACGACTGCTCGATGCGGCCGATTTGCCGAACGGACGCGTGAACACATTCGCCGCCATGGCGAACGATCCGTATCTTCGGGAAACCGGATTCTTTCGTCACTACGATCATCCCAGCGAAGGTCCGATGGTGACGACCGAAATAGCCACGCAGTTCGGACGTACACCGGGCAGCATCCGGCTCGTTCCGCCGCGGCTTGGCGAGCACACATACGGCGTGCTGCGCGGGCTGGGATACTCCGACGCCGATATCGAAACAATGAGCGGCGTGCAGCCTCCGGAAGCGTGATGAACCCGGTCACCTGCACGCACAGCCGCGAATCGCCCGACGGCGGCCGCTCGCTGCTATCGGGTCAGGCCGAGAGCTCGTACGTGCGGCGGGTTCGCTGGGCGCACATTCGGATCACGTGATGGCTGGGGCGGCCGAAGACTCCGTGCACCCGGCAGAAACTTACCCGTTGCTGCTTTCGCCGCTTCGGGTGGGACCGCTCTTGCTGCGTAACCGACTCGTGATGGGCTCGATGCACACGCGCCTGCCGCTGGCTGGGAAAGGCTCCGGTGCGTTCGCTCAGTTCTACGCCGAACGCGCACGAGGCGGCGCCTCGCTCATTGTCACGGGAGGTGTGTCGCCGAACTACGAGGGCCGCATGGAGCCCGGCGCTGCGGTGCTCGACCGCGAGAGCGCGGTGGGCGACCACGCGCCTATCGTCGCGGCGGTACACGAGGCCGGCAGCGCCATCGTGATGCAGATATTGCACGCAGGCCGCTACGCAAAGCATGACGCCGCAGTAGGCCCTTCCAACGTACCGGCCGCTATCAACCGTTTCACCCCGCGCCCGCTGCGTGCCGACGAGGTCGAGCGCACGATCGAGGACTATGTCGAGTGTGCCATCCTCGCGCAGGCAGCCGGATACGACGGCGTCGACGTGATGGGATCCGAAGGCTATCTCATCAACCAGTTTACTGCCCGGCGCACCAACAACCGCCGTGACGCGTGGGGCGGAAGCGCCGAGAATCGCATGCGTTTTGCGCTCGAGGTCGTCGGGCGCATGCGCGCAAGGCTGGGCCCGCAATTCGCCATCCTGTACCGCATATCCGCGCTGGACCTGGTCGAGGACGGGGCAACAGCCGAGGAAACCGCGGCGCTCGCCAGCGCGTTGGAACGCTCCGGTGCGAACGCCTTGAGCACCGGAATCGGTTGGCACGAGTCGCGTGTACCGACGGTCGCTCACATGGTGCCACGCGGGGCATGGCGCTTCGCCGCGGCGCGCCTCAAAGGCGCAGTGTCGATACCGGTCGTCGCATCGAACCGAATCAATACGCCGAAGCTCGCCGAAGACATACTTGCGCTGGGCGAGGCCGATCTCGTCGCGCTCGCACGGCCGCTGCTGGCCGATCCCGATTTTCTGCTCAAGGCAGGCACCGGGCGGGCGGCGAGCATTGCACCATGCATCGCATGCAATCAGGCATGCCTCGACTACATCTTCACCGATCGCATCGCGACTTGTCTGGTCAATCCTCGCGCGGGACGCGAACTGGACTACCCTGCCGCTCTGGCGAGCAAGCGTGAACGCATCGCGGTCGGCGGTTCGGGACCGGCAGGTCTCGCCTTCGCCATTACGGCCGCAGCTCGCGGTCATGCAGTGACGCTATTCGAGTCGCAAATCCGCATCGGAGGTCAGCTGCAGCTCGCTTGCCGGGTGCCGGGCAAGGAGGAGTTCGCATCCCTGCTGGCATACTACGACCACGAAGTGCGCCGTCTCGGCATAGAGCTTCGGCTGGCCACTGCGCTCACCGCAGAGTTGACGCGCGACGGGTTCTTCGATCGCATCGTGCTTGCCACGGGGGTCGTGCCGCGCAAACCTCGTTTCGGCGGACTCGATCACCCAAAGGTCTCGTGGTATCCCGAAGTCCTGAAAGGCTGCGTCGTGCCAGGCGAGCGCGTGGCCGTGATCGGCGCCGGCGCCATCGCCTTCGATATTGCCGAATACCTCACTGCAACCGCCGCGGCTGACGAGCAGCAGTTCTATCGCGAGTGGGGCGTCGTCCGGAGCGTGAACATGCCCGGCGGCATCGCACCTGCGCGGCCGGCGCCTGCGCAGCGCGCCGTGCATTTATTCCAGCGCGCGCCGGGCCGTCCGGCTGCGCGGCTCGGTATCTCCACGGGCTGGATCATCCGCACGGCGCTCCAGCGTCGCAACGTCACCATACTGACCGGATGCGAATACCGGCACGTGGACGATGCCGGGCTGCACTTCTCCGTCCAGGGAAAGGCGCAGTCCATTGCAGTAGACGACGTCGTCGTCTGCGCCGGCCAGGAGGCGATCCATCCTCCGGCGAGCGAACTCGAAGCCCTGGGGGTGCCGGTACATTTGATCGGAGGTGCACGCGATGCTGTCGCGATCGACGCCCGCCGTGCGATCGAGGAAGGATACCGGCTCGCTTTGAAATGCTGAGTGCGCTGATACGGACAGCTGCGGCCCCGAGGTTGCAGCGAATCTGCATCGATGAAGATGCATCCATTGGAGGTTCCATGAAAGGGCTCGGAGGCAAGATCACCATCGTTACCGGTGCCGGCAGCGGAATCGGCAAAGCCATTGCCCGTCGGCTGGCAGCAGAGGGCTGCGTGGTCGGCGTCCTGGACCGGAACGCGAGCGCGGCAGATGAAACGACAAGCGACATCCGCCGGGCGGGAGGCAAGGCGTACGGTTACACGGTCGACATCACCGACCTCGCCGCGATTCAGACAGCCGTCCGGGCATTCGAAGCCGATGCCGGCCCGATCGATGCACTGGTGAACAATGCCGGATGGGACAAGGCCGCCCCATTCCTGGCCTCGACTCCCGAGCTGTGGAAGCAGCTGATCGACATCAATCTGTATGGACCGATCAACATGCACCACGCCGTGCTGCCTGGAATGGTCGCCCGCAAGCGCGGGCGCGTGATCAACATCGCCTCGGACGCGGGCCGCGTTGGCTCATCGGGCGAATCGGTCTACTCCGCCTGCAAAGGCGGCATCATCGCTTTCACAAAGACGCTCGCACGCGAGCACGCACGCCACAATATCCAGTTGAATGCCGTTTGTCCGGGTCCCACCGATACCCCGCTGCTGCGATCGTTCGCGGATGAGGGCGAGGCGGGCGCAAAGCTCATCGACGGCCTGACGCGCGCGATCCCGATGCGGCGCCTCGGACAGCCGGACGATTACCCCGGCATCGTCGCTTTCCTGGCAAGCGACGATGCTGCCTTCATCACCGGACAGACAATCAGCGTCTCCGGCGGTCTCACCATGCACGGTTAACGGGAGCAGACGATGACATATCAGGATATACGTTTGGAGAAGAAGGACGGCATCGCGCGCATCACGATCGCCCGGCCGAAGGTCATGAACGCGTTCCGTGGTCAGACCGTTGAGGAATTGATTGACGCGTTCTCGAACGCGGGCTGGGATCGCGACATCGGCGTAATTGTGCTCGGTGGCGCCGGAGAACGCGCGTTTTGCACGGGCGGAGACCAGTCGGCGCACGACGGGCAGTACGATGGGCGTGGAACGATCGGCATGCCGATCGAGCAGCTGCACGGCGTGATGCGGGAAGTGCCCAAACCGGTGATCGCGCGGATTCAAGGCTACGCCATCGGCGGCGGCAACGTACTCGCCACGCTTTGCGATCTCACCATCGCTTCGGAAAAGGCAATCTTCGGGCAGGTCGGTCCCAAGGTAGGGTCTGTCGACCCCGGCTGGGGAACCGCGTATCTTGCTTCGGTGATCGGGGAGAAGCGCGCGCGCGAAATATGGTACCTGTGCCGACGCTACAACGCCGAGCAGGCGCTGCAGATGGGCTTGTGCAACGCCGTCGTGCCTCACGATCAGCTCGATCAGGAGATCGACAAGTGGTGCGCCGAGATTCTGGAGAAGAGCCCCACGGCCATCGCCATTGCGAAGAGCTCCTTCAACGCAGCGACCGATTCCATGCGTGGAATCGGCAGCCTCGGCTTCCAGGCCCTGAATCTCTACTACCAGACGGAGGAGTCGAAGGAAGGCGTGAAAGCCTTCATGGAGAAACGTCCGCCTCAGTTCCGCAAGAAATCGGATTGACCGTAGCACAGGAGAGCTCGTTCGATGCGCGCCGTATTGTGCAAGGATTACGGAGGACCCAGCGGCCTCGTCATGGAAAACGTCCCGACGCCCGAGCCGGGATCGGACGAAGTTCGCGTAACCGTTAGGGCAGCCGGAGTGAATTTTCCCGACGTCCTGATGATTCAGAACAAGTACCAGTTTCGCCCTCCCCTTCCGTTCTCGCCGGGATACGAAATCGCCGGCGTCGTGTCCGCGCTGGGCGACGGGGTCACCGGGCTGGCGGTCGGTGACGCGGGCATCGCGATGCTGCGCTATGGCGGATTCGCGGAAGAAGCGATCGTACCGGCCGACCGGTTCTGGCGCATTCCCAAGGACATGGATTTCACTACCGCGGCTGCCTTTCCGCTCGCCTACGGCACCAGCTACCACGCGCTGAAAGATCGAGGCCGTTTGCAGCCCGGTGAGACTCTGCTGGTTCTCGGGGCAGCCGGCGGCGTCGGGCTGGCCGCCGTGCAGCTCGGCAAATTAATGGGCGCCACGGTCATCGCATGTGCGTCTTCGGTCGAGAAGCTGGCAACATGCCGCAAGCATGGCGCAGATCATCTCGTCGACTATCAGAAACAGGATTTTCGCGAGGCAGTCAAAGCACTGACCGAAGGGCGTGGAGTCGACGTCCTGTTGGACCCCGTCGGTGGCCAATACGCCGAACCCGCGGTCCGCTCGATGGCCTGGCTGGGACGCTATCTGGTCGTGGGTTTTACGAGTGGGGAGATACCACGGATTCCGACCAATTTGCCCCTTCTGAAGGGCTGCTCGTTGGTCGGCGTGGCATGGGATACCTATTCGCGCCGCAATGCAGCCGGGGGCCGCGCCAACGTCGCGGAAATGGTCGACTGGATTCGCGCCGGCAAGCTGGATCCGGTCGTTACGGCCCGGTACACCCTCGCGGACGCGCCGCGCGCGCTGGAAGCTATCGCGCAGCGCAGGGTGACGGGTAAGATCGTGATCGTGCCGTAGCCACCAGGCGCCTGGTTTATGCGCACCCGATCGACATGGCCTGCGGCGGAAGTCCACTTTCAGGACTCATTCGCGCAACCACTCCCGGATGATTTCCTCGGAATGTTGTCCCAATGCCGGCGCGGGCCTCGCAGGTTGCACATCCGGCACTTGCGCTCCGTAGACCACCGGCTGGCGGCTGACCTGGACAGTGCCACCGCCTGGCAGCGCTTGAGGCCGCAACAAATTGCGCTCCTGCACCACTGGATGATGGAGCACGTCGAGAACGTTGAGTACCGGGCTGTGTGGCACGTCGTACTCGTCCAGGATCGCCTGCCATTCAGTCCGGGTCCTGGTCCGGAATACCACGCTCAGCTCGTCCATCAGCAGGTCGCGATTGGCTAACCGCTCCTTCATCGTGATGAAGCGGGAGTCCTCGGCCCAATGGGGCCGACCGATCGCCCGGCAAAGGTTGCGCCAGAAACCCTCGGTGAAGGCGGCTATCATCAGCCAGCCATCGCTTGCCTGGAAACGTCCCATCGGGGCCACAGATGCGTGCGTCGTACCCGAGGGCGCCGGCGACGCTCCCGTCGCCTGGGTGAGCGTGATGTAGTACGAGAGCGCGCTGAAGAGACAGTCGAACATCGCCACGTCGACCACCTCGCCCTTGCCGGTTCGCTCGCGGTTGTAGAGTGCCGTCGTGATTCCCTGCACCGCGAAAACCGCCGGAATGATGTCGCCGATGGAGACGCCACATCGCAAGGGCCCGCCCTCGGGTTCGCTCGTCACACTCATGAAGCCAGTCATCGCCTGCATGGTCGCGTCGAACGCGGATTTCCTGCGATAGGCGCTCTCGGTCTGACCGAAGCCGGAGATCAGGCACTGAATGAGTCGCGGGTTGCGGGCTGCGAGCACGCCGCATCCAAGGCCCAGCGCGTCGAGCGCACCCGCGCGCAGGTTGCTTAGAATAACGTCCGCCTTCTCGACCAGGCGCAATAGCATTTTCTTGTCTGCACCTTGCTTCAGATCCAGCTGCAGGCTGCGCTTGTCGTGGTTGATCGCGACGAAGTAGTGGCTGACCTCGCCAATGAAGGGGTGCACACCACGTGTATTGTCCGAATGTGTAATGCTTTCGACCTTGGCCACGTCGGCGCCGAGGTCAGCCATGAGCTGGCTCGCATAGGGCCCGGATAGCGCCGTCGTGAGGTCGAGCACCCGAATGCCGGTGAGAGGTTTGACGGTCTCGGCCATCGCCGCGCCTTACCAGACGCGTTTCTGCTTGTTCGCGACGGCGCTAAACCCGCCGATCGCGTCATGCGAGCTGGATGATTGCTGGAACAATTCACTTTCCAGCCGCTTGGCCTCTGCCCGCACCTCGTAGGCCTTGAGCAGAACTTCCTTGCTGAGACGGATAGCGGTCGGTGCATTCTTCGCGATGCGTTCGGCCATCTTTCGACATTCGGCCATGAGATCGGTCGCCGGCACCACCTTGTTGATCATACCGACTTCGTACGCACGCTGTGCGCTGATCGGGTCCGCCGTCATGGTCAACTCCATCATTATGCACAGCGGGATAGCCTGGTTGGACATACCCACCTCGCAGTTCATGATGCCGACCTGGACCTCGGGCAAGCCGAACTGAGCGTTGTCAGCAGCGATGCGAATGTCGCAGCGCATGGCGACCAGCAACAGGCCGGCGCCCAAGCAGTGCCCCTGGATAGCGGCGATGACGGGCTTGAATAGCTTGCCTCGGCCGAATATGCCCATCTCGTCCTGGGGCGACTGGCTCCACGGCGCTTGTCGTTCCCTGTAATCCTTGGCATCGCCGCCGGCGCAAAACGAGCGGCCCGCCCCGCACAGGATCGCCACGCGTGCCTCGTCGTCATCGTTGTAGCGCTGGAACGCCTCGCCCAAGTCGCGCGCGGTGTCCACGCCCCAGGCGTTCAATCGGTCGGGCCGATTCATGGTGATGATGACTATCGCGCCTTCGCGCTCGTACTTGACCCACTTCATGGTCGTTTCCTTTGGTTCAGTTACTCGATGCGACCGAGCCTGCTCGCTCGCTACTATCGTTCGCGCCAATAAGATATAGTGGCGGCACGTTGCGCACCGCCAGTCGATGCTCCGGCGACTTCACTCGGGTTTGACGCGGCGTCCTTCACCGCCTGCTACCATTTCGCCAGTTCACTTTGAATATGTGCGGCGACTCGGCAGGATCATTGCCAACCGTATCGGTGCCTTGCGCCGCCAGGGCGGCGCGGGGTCATCGCTGCGTAGCGCCTTGACAGGCGCTACATTCAGCCGAGTCACGATGTCTTTCGACGTACCTGCCAGCACGAACAAGCCGTACCATGAGTTCGCGATGAAGCGATCGAGACCGGCCTCATGCATGGTCGGAACGGACGAGCCGGTTCGGGTAAATCTCCGGGTACTGTGCGCAAGCCGCGGTGCAGACAACGAACAGCAAGAAAACCGTGGCCTGAATCGGTGGCTTCATTTGGGAATCCGCAACACTGGGGGCATGCCCCGAATCTAACCCAAAAAAGCACCCTGCTGAATGCGCTCGGATCGCGATATCGGTGAACGTCTGACGAGCCGCGCGATATGCTAGGCTGCACGCCGAGCTGAGAACATGAGCACGACCACTTCCGGATTCTATTTTGACCGAAGCCGCAGGTCCAACAAAAAACGAGCCGGCGCATTTCACCTACTTCCCCGACCATTACCGCTGGTTGGCGGAAATGCTTGCCATCCTCGGCACCGCGCCTTACGGCGGCGCGGATTTGAGCGAGGCACATCGTATCGGGCGCACCTTGAGAGGATTGCACCGAAGATGCAAACGCA
Organism: Betaproteobacteria bacterium; assembly: GCA_009377585.1. Classification (NCBI taxonomy): domain Bacteria; kingdom Pseudomonadati; phylum Pseudomonadota; class Betaproteobacteria; species Betaproteobacteria bacterium. The sequence continues at coordinate 22,515 of WHTS01000044.1, read as the reverse complement.
AATCCTGGGTTATGGCCGGTATGTGCACTTACAATCGACATGTATGTTTGAGTTCGATCCCGATAAGCGTACCAACACAATGTAGCGCCCGTCTCATGACACGGAACGAGTATCAATGGAAAGCATCGAGAAAAAGCTGATAGACGTTATTACTGATAGGAAGGATCCACATTTCGAACCGTACGGCTGGCATCAGTGGCCTGAATACCCGCCCTTGTCGTTTCAGTTTCGCCGGGCGCTGGGTGAAACGCAGGAGGGCGGCGGAGCGGTCAGCGAATGCTTTCAGGCGGCATCCCGGATGCGTCCGGGGGACAAGGAAAGCTGGCATGCGGAATGGCTCGAGGTAGCGGAACGGAATCGACGACGCGGAGACGCGGCCGAGAGCGCGGGCCATATCCGGACCGCAATGAATTGCTGGTTACGCGCGGCCAACTACTACCGTCATGCGGAGTTTTACGTGCCACCGGACGATCCGCGCCGTATGGCGACCTTCGACTTGTGCGAGGCGATGTCACGGAAATACTTCAGCCGACTCAACCCGCCGGGCGAAGTGATCGACATTCCCTACGAGAAGGGAAAGACGCTCGCTGCTTACTTCGTTCCCACGCCCTATGCCGGTGGCCGGCATCCGGTCCTGATCTGCTTCGGCGGACTCGATTCGTTCAAGGACGAGCTCTGGTTCATGGTCGGCCGGGGTGCAGTGCAGAGGGGCGTTTCCGTGCTTATGGTCGACGGGCCGGGGCAAGGCGCCAGCCTTCGGCGACAAGGCATCCGGACACGGCACGATTACGAAGTTCCTGTCGCGCGCTGCATCGACTACCTCGAGACGAGAAGCGACGTGGATCGGTCGCGAATCGCGGTATCCGGATCCAGCCTGGGCGGTTATTACGCTGCCCGCGCAGCATGTTTCGAGCCGCGCCTTGCGGCCTGCGTCTCGCACGGCGGAAATGGCGACGTATACCAGCTGTGGGCGGAACGCGGAGAGAACTACCACATGGCGTTCCAGATCAAATGGATTTCCGGCGCACAGAGCGTGGCGCAAGCGAGAGAGCACATGCGCGACGCGCGGCTATGGGACGTCCTTCACCGGATGAAATGCCCCTACCTCATCGTTCACGGCGGATTCGATACCGGCGGCGTCGAACGCGCGCGTAGAGTTTTCGAGCACGCGAAGACGCAAGGCGTCGACGTGACCTTTTATTCGGTCACGGCCGAGGAGACCGGCGCCGACCATTGTCAACACGACAATCCGACCATCGGCCAGGAGATCGTCGGCGACTGGCTTGCGGACCGCTTCGGAATCGACCAGTCGAAGCTCGCGGGGTCGGCCGCCGCACCCCTCATCTAGAGACCGGTTCACAAGCAGCCGGACTCCTTTCAGCAATCTGATCAGCACGCAATCGAGGCAGAGCATGCAGCCAACAACCCTGAGACACTTCGCGTTCGTCCTCGTTGCCGCGAGCGCGGCAATGGCTTTGTCGTCAACCGGAACGAAAGCTGCCCAAACCTGGGCGCCGACGCATCCGGTGGAGATCATCATCGGTGCGGGGCCCGGCGGCGGGGCCGACCGAAGCGGTCGTTTCCTTCAGAACATCATGCGCGACAAACAACTGATTCCAGTGCCGGCGGTGGTCGTGAACAAGCCGGGTGCCGGCGGTGCAATCGCACTCAGCCATCTACTCCAGCAATCCGACAGCGGGCATCATCTCATGGTGGCCTCGCCGACATTGCTCACCGCTCACATCGTTGGCCGTACCAAGACGCCGCCGAGCGAAATGACACCGCTCGCCCTGCTCTATACGGAATACATGATGCTGGCGGTGAAGTCGGACTCTTCAATCAAGACCGGCAAGGATTTGATCGAGCGGCTGCGGCAGGATCCGCAGTCCCTCAGCATCACGGTCGGCGTCGGCTTGGGCAACATGAACCATATCGCCGCAGCCCTGCCTTTGAAGAAAAGCGGTATACCGGTGCGGGACCTCCGCATTGTTGTCTACAAGTCGATCGGTAATGCCACCACCGAAGTGCTAGGCGGGCACGTGGACGTCGTGTCGGCAACACCAGCCATCCTGCTGCCGCATGTACAGTCCGGTCGACTCCGGGTGATTGCGCTGGCCGCGCCTAAACGGTTGGGCGGCGTGTTCGCGGACGTTCCCACGTGGCGGGAGCAGGGGGTAGACGCCGTAGGAGCGTTCTACCACATGGTCGTGGGTGCCAAGGGCATGCGCCCTGAGCATGCTGCCTACTGGGACACCGTTCTCGCTCGCGTGGTCGCAACGACCGAATGGAAGGAAATGCTTGGAAAGTTCTATCTCACGGACGCATACATGGACAGCGCCGAGACACGGAAATTCATGAGCGAGCAGTATGATGAGTTGCGCTCCCTGTTGACCGATCTCGGATTGTCCAAGGTCCAATGAACGGAGACGGCCATGAACGAAGTTGAAAAGGCGGCGATCAGCCAGATCACCGAAAATCGCCAACCGCATTACGAACCGTATGGTTGGCACCACTGGCCGGAGTACCCCATCATGTCGTTTCAGCTGCGCCGAGCGCTGGGTGAAACGCAGGAGGGCGGCGGCGCGGTCAGCGAATGCTTTCAGGCCGCGAGCCGGATGATTCCAGGTGACATGGAGTCCTGGCACGACGAGTGGTTGCGCGTGGCAGAGCGCAACCGCGGTCGGGCCGAGGAGGCGCGCTCGCAAGGGCATATCCGCACGGCTATGAACTGTTGGCTGCGCGCGGCCAATTACTACCGGCATGCCGAATTCTTTCTCGATCCGAAGGACCCTCGTCGACTCGCCACCTTCGAGAAGTGCGAGTCGATGTCTAAGAATTACTTGGCCCAGCTTGATCCCCCGGGAGAAACGGTCACCATTCCGTACGAAAACGACGTAGGGCTATACGGCTACTTCGTGAAGTCTCCGTACGGCGGGGATCGCCAGCCCGTGCTGATTTGTTGCGGGGGGCTGGACTCGTACAAGGACGAGCTCTGGTTCATGGTCGGGCACGGCGCCCTGCAACGCGGGATTGCCGTCCTGATGTTCGATGGGCCGGGACAGGGCGGAACGTTGCGCCGCCATGGCATTGCCACACGGCACGACTACGAGGTTCCGGTGGGGCGCTGCATTGACTGGCTCCTCACGCGCAAGGACGTGGACCCGGGCCGCATTGCAGTTTGCGGATCGAGCCTGGGCGGCTACTACGCTGCCCGAGCCGCTTCCATGGAACCTCGCATATCGGCCTGTATATCGCACGGTGCCATATGGAGCATTCATGAGGGATACAGCAGCCGACCGGATGTACGGTCCCCCGAAAAATCACGGCATGTCATGTGGGTGTTTGGCGCGAACACCATTGACGAGGCGATCGAAAAGACCCGGCCGTTCAAACTGGAAGGCGTCCTGGAGCAGATGCGATGTCCCTATCTGATCGTGCATGGAGGTCATGACGTAAATGGCGTACAACGCGCCAACAAGGTCTATGCCTATGCAACCGAAAAGAAGCTGGACGTCACGCTGCGAATCGTTACGGCCGAGGAAACGGGAGCAGACCACTGTCAGCACGATAATCCGACCATCGGCCAAGAACTGGTGACCGATTGGCTCGGAGACCGGTTTAAGATCGATCAACGCAAGCTTCGATCAATCCGTTGAAGATCTTGTGAAAGAGGAAGCTATCGAGCGCACGAAGCGCTCGCTTCCTCTCCCGAGCCCTTCCATGTCCCAAGGCAAAGGATACCGCAGCAAGGTAGGGCTTTCGGGAAGAGAAGAGCGGGCGCAGCACGCCATGTGAAGTGCAATGCGCTCGCCCCGCTCAGGCGACTTTGCTGATAGCCGTGGTCGCAGGTTCCGCGGGCAGAGTGCGCACGACTTCCCAGCCACGCTCCATCATCGCCAGGGCCTGCAGTTCCTTGTCGGCGATGCTCGCCAGCAACGAGCCGGCCCTCTCGAGGTCGCCTTCATAGCGCAGCTTGCGGAAGATTTCCGACGACTGGCCCATGAGATCGGCGGCCGCGCGCACCGCGTCCGACGCTAGGTTGCGTTTGCTGAGCTCCGCCGCAACGCGCTTGAGGTAACCCGCCGCAGCCACGCGCCCCAATACCCCGTGGTTCGGAATCTGCCCCTGTGCGAACAGCTGCCGCCGCTCGCCGATCGGGCCGATGATGTCGGTCAGCTCGCCATTGCGTATGGCTTCGGCGCAGGCCGCCATGCCGGGCGCGCCGGTTTCCCAATGCGGAATCATCCACTGGTTGCCGAACATGGCGTATGGCTTCGGATAATCACCGCGCAGAATCTTCAAGTTTCGACGAAAGCTGTGCCTGATGGAGACGGCAATGTCCCAGCTGGGGTCGCGCCCCGACTCGACCCACAACATCTGATAGGGACCGTACCCGTCGTGCAGGCTCCATGACTTCGCCCATGGGTGATGGTGTTTCCATTCGCGATAACGGTTGTCGACACGCTGCGCCGCCTCCTCCCAGCCCTGTCGCAGCGCTGCAACCGGACAGGCGTAACGCGCGTGCGGCAGAACGTCGTTAGGCTCGTAGATGGTGACCGTGCCTCGCTCCGCATCGTAGCCGGTCACCATGATATGGTGCCCGGAAGCATACTTGTTGCCGGGACGTGTACCGCGCAGCGCCAGGGCGGGCGATGTCGCATCCCCGTATGGACGGATCACGCTGTAATGCGTTGCAATCTGAACAGGAATGCCACGGTCGATGAGCGAGCGAAGCTTCTCCCACGCTTCCTCCCAGCCGCCCTCATGGTCCTCTTCCCAGTGGCCGACGAACCCCAGCGCACGTGGCGTGTATTCCCAGATCTCGTGGAAAGCGCCTTTGCCGCCATTGAAGGCGGGGGCACCCCATGCGGGGCACCAACGGAACGAAAATCCGTCGCCGCTGGTTCCATCGGCGAATAGCACATCCGGTTCGCCGTGATAACGCAGCATTCCAAGCAGGCCCGTGATATAGCACCGGCCCGAATTGAGATGTTCGGGATAGCCCTTCGGGCCATACCAAGCCATGGAGTAAAAGGCGTCTGAATATTTCTCTATCTCAGGCATGACGGTACCTCGATCAGGCAATGGAGCTGCAGCAGCGCATGAACTAGGGAGCCGCTATTTCTTCAGCAGACCGAGCGCGGAAAATTCCGCCTGCAGCTCCTCGCGCTGCGACGCGAGAAATTTTCCGAACTCGCGACTATTCATGTATTCGTTCTCCCAGCCATACTTTTGCAGGATCTTATTCCATTCCTCGTTCTGGGAGAGCTTCTCGAAGACGCCTTCCCAGAAGGCGACCTTGGGCGCATCGAGCCCTTTTGGACCAGCGAACCCGCGCCAGTTGGTCACGACGATATCGTACCCCTGCTCCTTCAATGTCGGGATGCCCGCGAGTGCGCCGCCCATACGCTTGGGCGAGCTGACCAGCAGCACGCGCAGTTTCCCGGCATCGAGGTCGCCCGCGAAGCTCGCCGGGGCCGAAATCACCACGTCGACGTGGCCGCCGAGCACTGCAGTCTTGGCATCGCCCGCGCCCTTGAACACTACGAACTTCAGCTGCTTGGCATCGACGCCGGCCGCCTTGGCGAGACGGGCGGCCGTGATCTGGTGCGCTGTTCCGACGGCAGTAAGCCCCATGGATATCGATTGCGGATCCTTCCGCAGCGCCTCCGCCACATCCTTTGCCGTCTTCAACGGAGAGTCGGCGCGCACCCCGAATGCAATGTAGTCGCTGTAGAGGTGCGCAATCGGTGTAACGTCTTCGATGGAGATGGGATTTCTGCCCATCAGCTTGTTGGTAATGAGTGTCGGGAAGACAAGCGCCAAGTAGTGGCCGTCGGCGGCATGCCCGTTCAGGTACACCCAGCTGACGGAATTGTTCCCGCCCGGTTTGTTCACGACCGTGACCGACTGATTCACCAACTTGGTCGTTTCGAAGATCCGCTGCATGGCCCGCGCGGTGATATCGAAGCTCCCGCCGGGGCTGGATCCAATAATGATTTCGACATTCGTTTGCGGTTGCCACGACTGCGCAAGCGCGCCGCCCGCGATGGCCCACACTGACATACCGACCGCCGCGAACAGCGATCCTGCGATTCCAGATTTCATCATCTCCATGGTTCCTTTGATGGCTTATAAGTCTCAGTCGTTCAACCTGACCGACTACACGATGGTTTGCGCCAGCCTGCTCTGATCGATGCCGAACATGTCCGCCAGCCAGTCCAGCATGATCTCCTGACCGATGGTCGGGTTGTCGTGCTGGCAGTGGTCTGCCCCTGTCTCTTCGGCGCTGACGAAACGCAGCGTGACGTTCGCGCCTTGTGCCTTGGCGCTGTCGTAGGCAAGCCGTGCGCGGTCTACCCCGAGCACGTCATGGCCGCCATGAAGAATGAGGTAAGGACATTTCATGCGCGCAAAGCCGTCGCCGATCTGGAACGCGCGCGCCTTCTCACGCACTTCCAGCATCGACTTGGCGCCGTAGACCCACTTGATCTGATAAGCCATCTCGTGGTCTTCGTCTCTGCGCAGATAGTTCTCGTAGACGTTCGCGTTCCCGCCGTGTGAGATGCATGCCGCGAGGCGCGGCTCGTAGCAGCCCGCACGGGCCGCATAGAATCCGCCAAGGCTGGAGCCGCACACTGCGATACGGCTGGGATCCACGTCATTGCGCGAAGCGAGGTAATCAACGCAGTAACCGATCGGGACTTCGTAGTCGTAGCGCGTTGACAGACCGTGTCGGCGCAGCGTCCCGCCCTGTCCCGGCCCATCCAGCATCAAGATCGACATGCCTCGCTGCACCGCTCCGCGTCCTGCCATGAACCAGAGCTCGTCCTTGAACGAGTCCAGTCCGCCAAACGAGATGAGGACCGGCTGCTTGTCCCCGCCGCAAGGCGAACGGACAAAGTAGGCATACAGCGTCTTCCCGTTCTCGTACGGTACTTCGATCGCCTCTCCGGGTGGCTCAAGGCGCGCCAGGAACTTGTGAGACATCTGCTCACACAGCGTGAACGTGGCGAGCCGCCGCGGATCGTCCGGTGGTAGCCAGAACTCCGCGTGCCGGTAGTAATTGGCTGCGCGCAGCCAGCAATTCATCGCCGTTCGAATGTGACCGGCCCGCTCCGCCTCGTCACCGCGCTGCCGGTTACGGTCGCCGACCTTGATCCATTCCGCGTGCCAGCTTTCCTTATTGCCCGGTTGCATGCGGCTGGCCGCTTGAAAGCATTCGCTGACTGCACCGCCCCCTTCCTGCGTTTCACCCAGTGCCCGACGAAACTGATACGACATGTACGGAAATTCCGGCCAATGCTGCCACCCGTACGGCTCATAGTGCGGTTCGCTCTGGGCGGAAGGCACATACATCAGCAGAGTTTCTTGCTTACTCATATTCAACTCGTCTCCGCAACGGATGGGTTCGGGATAGGGACGACGGCCAGGACCACTAGCCAAGAAATACACGCGTCGAAGCCAGCGACTGCATTCTCGAGTTCAATGACCCGGGACTGCGAGCGACAGGAAAAGCGCAATAGTTTCCGAGTGCACTATGTCTATTCCTTTAGTCGCCATGATACCCCCGCACATCCGCACAAGGCCATGCTCCATAATGTGGTTCGCACGATCCGGCCAGACGTCTCGCGCAAAGTTTTGACTTCACAGTGGCTGTCGTGGGCCTTGAGGATGCGACCGAAGATCTTCGCAAGCGAACTGACAACCCCACTGAGACGACGCCTCGCTACGCCAAGTCGTTCGACTTGTGCAGCGTTCGTCTTATCGATGATTGCCTCAGTCGGCGGCTGTGGCGATGCGCGTAAACGGCTCGACTGTCCTAAGGCCAGGTTCTCGGCTCGGGACGAAATTCGAACGAGCACAAGAACAGCATGCCCCCACGTGAAGACATTCCAGAACACTACGAAGGTTGCGCTCGCCCAAGTGCCGCATTCGCTCGTCTTGCCAAATTCAACGCGGGTCTGCAGCGACACCGAGTTCTCGAACGCCATGCACGAATCATTGCGCACCACAGGCCTATCATGGCGTCATCGTTGCGATTACCTCGTCAGTCGTGAGCGTCGTGCCATTGCCAACAACCTTTACCAAGAAGCCGATCTGGTCGAGCGGCCGATCGACGATAATCAATATAACCCGCCTTGCACACACGGAGGAGCGAGACACGACGCAGTCGCGGGGGTCATCTCCGATTTCAATTCGCCAATGGCACTTTCGCATCTAGGATGGCGTTACGCCACTTTGCCATCTCGGCCTGAACGAAGCGCAGAAATTCGTCCGGCGTCCCGCCGGCCGGTTGTGCACCCTGCTTGGCGAGCGCGACCTTCAGATCGGCCGAATCCAGAGCACGATTCGAGTCTGCGTTCAATTTCTGTACGATCGCGCGCGGCGTGCTCTTGGGGACGAGCAGCCCATACCATGAGTCCGTCTCGAAGCCGGGGTGCCCTGACTCGGCGATGGTCGGCAGTTCCGGCAGAAGCGGCGAGCGCTTCAGGCTCGCAATCGCGAGTGCGCGAACGCGCTTGGCTTTCATCTGAGGAAGCAGCACGGGCACGGTTGCCATCATGACTTGCGACTCGCCGCTGACAAGCGCGATCATGGCCGGCCCTGCACCCTTGTAGGGAACGTGCAGCATGCGGATCCCAGCGGTGGCCGCAAAGACCTCCGCGGAGAGGTGTGAGACGCCGCCTACGCCGGATGAAGAAAAGACAAGCTCTCCCGGACGGGACTTCGCCAGAGCGACCAATTCCTTCACCGATTTCGCCGGCACGCTGGGGTGCACGACCAGAACGTTGGGAACGCGCACGGTGAGGACAATGAATTCGAAGTCCTTGATCGGATCGTACGGCAGCGTGCGGTAGAGCGTCGCGTTGATGGCGTGCGACATCGAGGTGACGCCGATGGTATAACCATCCGGCGCCGCCTTCGCCGTCACGTCGGTCCCGACGGTCGATCCGGCGCCTGGCCGATTGTCGACTACCACCTGGACGTTCCAAAGTTCGCTCAGCTTCTGGGCAAGCAGCCGTCCCAGGGTATCGGTGCCGCCACCGGGCGCGAAAGGCACGATCATTCGGACAGGTTTGGCCGGATACGGCTGTTGGGCCGCGACATGGCCGCCGGGAATCAGGATCATCGCGAGCGCACACAAGCGCACGGCAGCCGCATTGAACGCCATTGACATCATTGCTTCTTCCTTTTTCATGCTTCGCGCAGCTGAGCACAAGTTATGCTGGGTGCGTGTGCGAGCCAGCAGCCGGAAATCGGCCCCGATCGGCGCTACGCCTCATCCGTTCTCGATGAGCTTCGACACCGCCAGACTCTGACCGCCGGCGGTCGGGAGAAACATCGACTTGCCCCCGGCGCCGCCCGCCACGATGACGACGAGATCCGACGGTTCGCGAATGATGGGGACCATGGAGCTGTCGTCGTTGCGATCGACGAATTCCGGAAATCGCGGTCCCTTGGACTTGCCGCGGTTCTTGACGAGTCCCCAGGGCTGGCGTGCGCGCTCGAATAGCGCCTCTTGCAGCCTGTGCTTGCTCCACCCCGCGGAGGCGATGTGCTGCGCATGTTCGATGCCGAGTGCGAGAACCGGCGTGCCTTGGGAATACAGATTGTTGACACCGAGCGTCGCCATCGAGGAGGCAAAGGTATGCACGATCTCGTCCGGGTCCGTCTGGACGTTCTCCGTCATGCTGTGCGGCGCCTCGGTATTGACGACCGTCACCACGCTCTGGCCGCACTCGAAGCCGCGCTCCACGTGCAGGGGCTCCCAGGGATTCGCTTCCTCGTACTCGGCGATGCAGTAGGTGTACTTGCCGGGATGGCCGGTTTGCGACGCGTCCACGCCCGGGCCTGCGCCGCCGATATTGATGAGCACGAGCCGCAATGCCCGCCCGATGGTCGCATTCGCGCGCCAGCCCGGCCCGAGCAACCCCCGTCCGCAGTTGATACGCAGACGCTGGACCACGGGCCCGTTGATGATCATGAGCGGCGCGCCGGCGTGCGTGGTCGTCTGGCGGTGGGCAAGACCGTATTCCGGCTCCGATACCGCCTGCAGTGCCGCAACCACCACCGGGAGGTACTCCGGACGGCAGCCGGCCATTACGGCGTTGACCGCGATCTGCTGCATGCTCGCGCGACCCATGCGGGGCGGGACGACGCTGATGATGTCGTCCGGAGCGTGCCAGGGCATCCCTGCGAGCATCGCCTGCACGCGGGCTTGCGTGGGGGGCACGATCGGCAGGCCGTCGCTCCACCCTCGCTCGTAGAAGTACTCGTTGATCTCGTCGAAGGTCCTATCCGATTCGACGATGGGCGCAGAAGCGTGGTTCATGATTGCGCGTGTCCAGGATCTTCCGCTCGCGCCTTATCGCGGCATCACGCCGCGAGGCAGCGGATACTGCTTGCCCTCGAATTCCCGTGCGAGCCCACCGGCCTCTGTAATCAGGACGCGTTCGCACTCCTGCGCGATGTCCCGCCCGGCATGGAGGATACGCGATTGGTCGCGATTGCCCACGGGATGAGGGATGACGATGATCGGCAAGCTCATGTGGCCGATTCCTTCGGCCACGACCTGGGCCAGCGGAGCGAAAGCAGTGCTGACGATCGTTGTCGTCGGGATGCCGAGGTCTTCGAGCGCGACCGCGTCACGCGCGGTCCAAGGGGTCGAAGAACCTCAATGGCCTACACCGTTGATGACCACGTCGCATTCCGCGGCCATCTCTTCGGCGTACGGCGAAGCGATACCGAGATAGCTCTTCTGCCAGGTTCGGATCGTCGCATTGGGATGAAGCGCTTGCAGCGCTTCGGCGACCCCCCGCAGGACGACATCCGCGAATTCCTTGCAATTATCCAGGATGCCGATACGCGCGCCGTCGAGACTGGGGATACGCTGGGCAAGCCGCCGGGCGGGCACGTCGGCTGTGCCGATCGGCACGTATACCGGGACGCCGGCAATGTCGATTCGGCTGGTGGCTGGCCCGGGTTCTCCACGCTTCTGGCTCATGGCGGCTCCTGTGAATTCAGTAGGTGAGCATCATGCGCTGGATGTCGTCCCGCGAGCGCGGTGCGGCAAGCGCGAGCATGAGCACGATACGCGCCTTCTTGGCCGGCAGGTTGTCCGCAACGGCGAACCCGCGAGACAAGAAGGTCCGCTTGGCCATTACTCGGCCGTTGAACGACTGGCTCGCCACGACCACGACAACCCCTTGCTCGCGCGCCGCTTCGAGCGCCTTTAGAAAAGCACGCGGCGCGCTGCCGCTGCCGAGACCCACGCCGACGATCGCCCGAGCGCCCCTTTTCACGAACGCTTCGATCGCCGTGCCGTCGGCGCCCGAGTAGGCGTAAGCGAGATCGACCCGCGCGAGCGCATCGATCCGGTCCGCGTCGAATTCGGTACTCGTGGTATGCAGGCGCACAGGCGATCGGTAGAACACGACTCCGCCGTCGGAATCGGCGTAGCCGAGAACGCCCAACTCGTTGGACGTGAACGTCTCCAGGCGCGACGTGCTCGTCTTTACCGCGTCGCGCGCAGCCAGAATGTGATTGTTGAGGACGACGAGAACCCCTTTGCCGTATGCTTCCGGGCTCGCGGCAACGCGGATCGCGTCATAGAGATTCATGTCGGCGTCGGTGCTGATGGCGGTTGGCGGTCGCATCGCGCCGGTCACCACGACGGGACGCTCGGCCTTCACCGTCAGGTTGAGGAAGTACGCCGTCTCTTCCAGTGTCGAGGTGCCATGCGTTACGACCACCCCGGCCGCTTGTGGATCTTCCCGCAAGATCGCATTGATGCGCCGAGCGAGCGTCAGCCACTGGTCCGGCGTGACGTCGCCGCCGTACACATTCAGGAACTGTTCCGCCCGCACCTCCGCTTTCTCGCATGCCTCGGGAATGCGCGCGAGCATCTCTTCGATGGAAAAATGTTTGTCGGCGTAGTTGTAGTCGATGAGATCGATGCGCGACTCGCCGATGCAGGAGATGCTGCCGCCGGTGCCGATCACGTACACGCGTGGCCGCTCGCCAGCAGCTGCCCGCGATCGGCGATCCTCGCCGGGTCCACGGCTCGGCGACGCTCCGCTCACCGGTCGACCTTGATCTTCGATGCGCGAACAACCTTGGTCCATTTCGCGATGTCGTCGCGAATGAACTTCATGAACTCTTCCGGCGTGCCGCCTTCGGGCTCGGCGCCGCTCGTGATCAATATTTTTTGCATCTCCGGGGTTGCAAGGATCGCGTTGATCTCGGCATTGAGCTTGTTGATGATGGGCTTGGGCGTGCCATTCGGCGCAAGCAACCCGTTCCATTGGACGACTTCGAATCCGGAGATACCGGCTTCGGCCAGGGTCGGCACTTCGGGCAACCCAGTCGCCCGCTTGCGCGTGGTAACACCCAGCGCCTTCAGCTTACCCGCTTTGACGTGAGGTGACGCCGACAGCAGGTTAGCGAAGTTGCCCTGCACCTGGGCGCCGAGCAACGCGTTGCGGGCCGGACCGCCGCCGCGAAAAGGCACGTGCACCATGTCGACACCGGTGGTGAGCTTGAAAAGCTCCAGCGCCAGATGGCTGATGGTGCCCTCTCCCGAGGACGATATGTTCAACGTGCCCGGGCGGGATTTGGCCAGCGCGACAAGCTCCTGCGCCGATTTCACGGGTACGGACGGATGGACGACGAGAATCAGCGGAACCGACGCGGTGAGTATGATCGCATCGAAGTCCTCGAGCGGCTCGAACGGGACTTTGTTGATGAGCGGATTCACGACCACGGTGCTGGCGGTCGCCATCACCAGCGTGTAGCCATCCGGCGTCGCATTTGCCGCCATGCCGGTTCCGATCGCACCGCCTGCCCCGCCACGATTGTCGACGATGACATTCTGATTCCAGCGACCGAACAAGCGCTGGCTCACCAGGTGCGCCACGGCATCCGAGCCGCCTCCGGGCGGAAACGGGTTGATCAAGCGCACCGGGCGGCTGGGGTAGGACGCGATGCTCGCAGGGTCCGCCTTGGCGGACGACGTTTGTTGACTTGCCGCGCTTGTCGACCAGGCGAAGGCGGCGGCCGTTAGGACCAGACAGACATGCTCCTTCAACAACATTCCTCCTCGCATTTTCCCGGGAGATCGACTCAAGGCGATATGCGCCGGGTCACCGCATGATAGCTGAACGATGTCGGCACGAACTGCGAATGGATGCCCGCGCCACCGGCCACGACGATGAGTACGTGCGAGGGATCGTCCGCCACGCCGATGTCCGTCGCATCCGGGAACTGCGTGAACCAACGTGAGCGCCGGTGCTTGAGCCCGCGCACGGTACGCTCGGCGAAGCGCGACAGCGGAATGCGCGCGCGCCTGAAGATCTCTTCGCGGATGCGCGGCTTGTCGTAGCCGTCGCGGGCCAAAACGCCGGCGTGCTCAGGGCCGATCACCAGCATCGGCCCGGTGGGGAAGATCACGTTGTTGTGGCCGAGCGCCGTCATGGCACCGACGAAATGCTCCATGATCTCTGCGCCGGTTTCGCAGCCGTAGGTGAACACGTTGTGGCCGGCCGAGGCGCCGACGACCGTGGCGGTGCTGTCGCCGGAGGCGAATCCACGCTCGACGTGCAAGGGCGGCCACGGGCTCTCGGCTTCGTTCTCCGCGATGCAGAAAGTGAACTTGCCGGGCTGGCCCTGGGTGGACATGTCCGTATCGCCCGGCAGGTCGCCGCCGATGTTGCGAAGGATGAGCTGCAGAGCCCGGCCGATGGCGGCGTTCGCGCGAAATCCCTGGCCGAAGACGTTGCCGCGGGCATTGAGCCCGAGCTTCGCCACGATCGGGCCGTTGACGATGACGAGCGGCGTGCCGTTGTTCGTAGCCGTCTGGATGCCGTAGAGCCGGCAGCCGTCGTCGAGGGCCGCTTCGAGCGCCGCCAGCACCACCGGAAAATACTCCGGGCGGCATCCTGCCATCACGGCGTTGATGGCCAGCTTTTCGATGGTTGCCGAGCGCATCCGCGGGGGTATGGGGCCGATCGTCTCCGCGGCATCGCGTTGTGAGGCCTCCACCATCGCGCGCACCGCAGCGCGCGTCGGAGGAACCACGGGGAGTCCGTCGGTCCAGCCGTTGTCGAAGAAAAACTCCTGCAAGCCAGCCGGAGACTGGTCGAGCGGGAACTCGGGGGCGACGCTCGGCGTGGGCTGCGCCGTTTGCGACGCCGGGCGCTGCGTCAAGGCCGCAGCCAGATTGGACATGGCGGATTCCGCCCGCTCCAGCACCACCCCCTTCGGCGCCGTGTGCATCGGGTGCGAAATCTCGACGATGGGCAGCGCCCCCAGACCGCGTCCGACCGCTTGCGATCGAGCGGCATGCGAGAAGGCACTACTGCAGACCGTGACCGTGGGAATACCGAGCGATTCCAGGCGCACGCCGTCGGCAACGCTCATGGAAGTGGACGTGCCGCAGTCGCCGAAACCCTGAATGACGGCATCGCACTCCGCCAGGCGCTTCAATTCGCCCTCCGACAGCGGATCCTTCGGGGCGAGCTTGCGAACCGTAAAGGCGACCTGTGCACCATAGTCGCTTTCCAGCCGGGGGCCGACATGGCTCAGGAACAGGTCCGCGTTCACCTTGCTGTTGTCGACGAACGCGATCTTCGCGTTGCGCAGTTGGTTCAACGGCGCCGCGAGCGTGAGTTCCTGTCCCCCGTCGTCGACGGACGGATTCAACACGTACAGTCGTTCCACCACAAGCCTCCGGCATCGAAACGCTGCATGTTGCCACTCGCCCTATGTCCACTCAATGACTAGAATTGAATGCTCCTATATCAGAACTGTTATTTGGGATGAGACTGGAGCAGCTGAGGATCATTGTCACCATCGTGCGCAGCGGACTGAGCGTGTCCAGGGCGGCCGAAGCGCTGAACATGCCGCAGCCTGCCGTGAGCCGTCAGCTTCGTTCCCTGGAGCGCGAGCTAGGGGTCGACGTTTTTGCTCGCAAGCAAAAGCGCCTGCGCGGCCTGACCCGCCCCGGTCAGGCCATCGTCGACGTCGCTCTCCGAATGCTTCAGGACGCAGACACGCTCACCAAGATCAGCCGAGACTTCGTCGACGAGGACAGCGGTACCCTCACCGTCGCCACGACCCATACGCAGGCGCGATATGCTCTTCCGAGCATCGCGGAAGAATTTCTTCAGCGCTATCCGAAAGTGCGGCTGATGCTGAGGCAAGGCACGCCTGCCGAAGTGAACCAACTGGTTTCGAGCGGTGAGGCCGACCTATGCATCGGATCGGAGTTCTCGGAGGAGGAGTTGGGTCTGGTGCTGTTCGAATGCTATTCGATGAACCGCATCGTGCTGACTCCTCGCAATCACCCGCTGCTGAAGGTGCGAAAGCTTACTCTGGAGAAACTGGCACGTTATCCCATCATCACCTACGACGCACCGTTCATCGGGCGATCGCGCATCGTCAAGGCGTTCGCGGCGCGCGGACTCTCGCCCGACATCGTCCTGAGCTCAATCGACAGCGATGTGATCAAGGCGTACGTGGAGCGCGGCATGGGCATCGCCATCGTGGCGACGCTTGCCTACGACACATCGAGAGACACCCGGCTGCGGGCTATGGACGCGAGCCATCTATTCGAGCCCAACATTATCTACCTCGGTGTACGACGCAATGACTATCTTCGAGCTTACGTATACGACTTCATCCGGATGTTCGCATCGCATCTGGACCGTAAGACCGTAGAGGTCGGAATGCAGGCGGCGGCGCAGACGGGCAAGCGGTAATGCCAAGGTGGATGAACACGCGTCTCCGAGGCGACAAGCTGCAGCAAGGCACCGACGTGCCGTCCGTTGACTGTAACCGCTACGCAATGTAGCGTGCTCGGTCCGATTCACGCGGCCGGAGCACTGAAATGCACGTCGACGGAAGCTGTCATTGCGGCTACATCACCTACTGCGCCGAGATCGATCCGTCCAAAGTCATCATCTGCCACTGCACCGATTGCCAGGTGCTGAGCAGCTCGGCCTTCCGCATGGTCGTTCTGGCTAAGAAAGGAAGCTTCCGGCTGCTCGGCGGCGAACCGACGATTTACATCAAGACTGCCGACAGTGGCCGCAAACGCGCACACTGGTTCTGCCCGCGATGCGGCACGCAGATGTACGCCACGCCGCCCGACGAGAACTCCGAGCAGCATTATGGGCTGCGCATCGGATCGATTCGCCAGCGGGCGCAACTTAAGCCCTCACAGCAGCTATGGTGCAACTCGGCTTTCGGGTGGGTAGGCGATC
This sequence comes from Betaproteobacteria bacterium, assembly GCA_009377585.1. Lineage (NCBI taxonomy): Bacteria > Pseudomonadati > Pseudomonadota > Betaproteobacteria > Betaproteobacteria bacterium. The sequence goes on along the minus strand of WHTS01000044.1, from coordinate 6,250 downwards.
TCAAATCGATACCGGAGAGTCAGCGTGCCAGCTTGACTCCGCCGTGACCCGAAACGGCTCATGCGGCATCGTGGCGCCGGACCCGGATTCGTGCATACCTGAGTCTGTGTCGCGTGCGGCGCCACTTCGCAGAGGAAACCCAAAATGCCAACCCGTAAGCAACCCATCCTGAGCCCCATCGCCAATGCGTTTACGCCTGTTCCCGCGCATGCCGCCCGTCCTCGGCCTGGTACCGGTGCGGCACGCAGCATCGGCCTCATCGACAACAGCAAACCGAACGTCTCCTGGTTCGTGCAAGCGCTGGCGCGCGAACTGGCCACAGTCGGCGAGCCGAATATCGTCAGCGTCGCCAAGCCCCGGTCTGCGGGCCCCGCCCCGGATATCGCCTCCCTCGCCGGTCGCTGCCGCTTCGTTGTGAACGCCGTCGGGGACTGAGGCTCCTGCACGTCATGGAGTGTCCATGACTCGGTAGAGCTCGAGCGAGCCGGCGTTGCGACACTGACCGTCGTGACGAATGCCTTCGCTGAGCTCGCGAAGGAGGTGGCGGCGGCGTTGGGCGTGCCCGGATTAACCTTGGCCGTCGTACCGCACCCCTTCGGTGATCTCGGGCGCGAAGCGGTGCTCGAACGCAGCCGCCAGGTATTACCGGAGATCACGGCAAGGTTAGGTGCACCCGCCGATACCTTTGAGCGCCGCCTCGAGCAGACGCCGCCGCGCGTTCTGCCGCTTGCCGGATCATGGGAGGCGGTGAACGACTATTTCTACGCGCAGGGCTGGACCGATGGCCTGCCCATTGCCGTGCCGACCGAGCGCAAGGTGCAAGCGCTGCTCGCGTCGGTACGGCAGCCCCACGACCATGTGGTGGGCGTGATTGCGCCCAAAATGGGCCTCGCAACCGTGGAGAAGATCGCCGTGAACGCGGTGATGGCAGGCTGCGAGCCGCGGCATTTCCCGGTGGTGCTTGCGGCAATCAAGGCGATGATCAGCCCTGCGTTCAATCTCCTGCCGATGCAGGCGACCACAAACCCGGTCGCCCCGATGATCATCGTCAACGGCCCCATTGCCCAGCAGCTCGAGATCAATTCCGGATTCAATGTGCTGGGCCAGGGCTGGAAGAGCAATGCAACGATAGGTCGCGCATTACGCTTTGTGCTTGTGAATATCGGCGGCGGTGTACCGGGTAAGCTCGACAAGGCTTGTCATGGCCAGCCCGGCAAGTACTCCTTGTGCATCGCTGAGAACGAGAGGCAAAGCCCGTGGGCGCCCTTTCACGTGGATCGCGGCTATGCGGCAAATGACAGCACCGTTTCGGTGATCGGCGTCGCGGGCACGCAGGACGTGATTCACTATGCCCGCACGAGCGCAGAGCAGATACTGGACGTGCTCGCGCGCGCCGTTCCCCGCGAGGGGTTGAAGAATCTTTACTCCGGCGGCGAGCCATTGATCATCTTCGGCCCGGAGCAGGCGGCCGTGCTCGGTGCTGCGGGATTGTCCAAGCGCGACGTGAAGAGAGCATTTTTCGAACGGACACGGATTCCCCTGCAAACGCTCAACCCCGAGACCATTACTTTGGTGAAAAGCAGGCGCGCGCGCTGGTTTCAACAGCGTGAACCAGACGCGGTTCCGCTGGCCGATAGTACCGAAGACGTGCAAATTCTCGTCGCCGGCGGCGCAGGCAACCACACCGTTTTCGTTCCCACCTGGGGGGACACGCGCTGTGTGACCGTAAAAATCGCAGAGGAATCGTGATGTGGATAAAGAACGCCCTTGTAGTTGCGCGTGATGTACTGGTGACAGCGGCAGCCGCCATTCTTGTGTGGCCCCTCGCCGGCGTCCATGCTGCCGACGCAGCCTCCTATCCCGAGCGACCGGTTCGTCTCATCGTTCCATTCCCGCCAGGCGGCGGCACGGACATCGTCGGCAGGCTGCTCGCACAGAAGCTGGGCGACAGCCTGGGCCAGACCTTCGTCGTCGACAATCGCCCAGGTGCAGCGAGCACCCTGGGCGCGGCGATCGCAGCGAAGGCCTCTCCCGACGGGTACACGCTGTTGCTCATAACGGCGTCGTATGCGATGAGCGCGAGCTATTACACGAATCTTCAGTACGATCCCGTGCGCGATTTCTCGGCCGTGTCGCTCGTCGCTTCCGGTCCGCTGCTCATCGTCGTTCATCCTTCAGTCGCCGCCTCGTCCATCCGCGAGCTCATCGCGCTGGCTAAGGCCTCGCCGGGCAAGCTCAACTACGCCTCAGGCGGCGCAGGCGGCATCAACCACTTGGCGGGCGAGCTGTTCAATTCGATGTCGGGTATCAAGCTCGTCCATGTTCCCTACAAAGGCGCTGGGCCCGCGCTCACTGCCGTGATGAGCGGAGAAACGCAGGTCATGATCGCGACGCTCAGCTCGAGCCTCCCACACGTGCGCTCCGGAAAGCTCAAGGCCCTCGCCCTCGCCGGCGATCGCCGCTTTCGCGCCGCTGGGGATCTGCCGACCATCTCCGAATCCGGGCTGCCGGGCTACAGCGCAGACAACTGGTATGGACTTGTTGCGCCACGGCATACGCCCGCAAGTACGATCGCGCTCCTGAACAAGCACATCTCGGCTGTTCTGGCCACGGACGACTTCCGCTCGCAACTGGTGAACTTGGGTTTCGAGCCCATGGGGTCGACTCCGAAGGCGATGGACGCACACCTCAAACAGGAAGTCGCCAAATGGGGCAAGGTCATCAGAGCTTCCGGTTCGCGGTTGGAATAGCGGAATAGCGACGTCAACCGGCCGGCGAACGTCTTGAAACGCCGTCAGTGGCCTCGTCTTTACAATCATTATCTTTAACGAGCAATGCGCCGACTTCGGGTTGCCGAGTGAACCGTCGGCGACTTTGAGATCACCGAAGTGCTCGCGGTCCACCCGCGCGCAAGCGCTTGACCACGCGACTGCGTTTCCCGCGTAATAGCTTGAAGGATGGCTCAGCGTCTTCGCGCGTAATCTTGCATTCGAATCCATCGTACGCTTTGATCGCAACCCACTCCCAATGCGAAGGGAGGTGAGCGAGCAGCCAGCAAGCCACCATTTCCGCTGTGGGCGGAACCGGCAACACAACGTTCAGATTTTTTCCCTGTATCCGTGCGACGACTGCGTCTATTTCGCTCGCAATCTGTTGCAGCGGCCGCGCGCAGCCCACTCGTGTTTCGATTCGACTCGAATAGCCGCAGTGAACCTCGTACAAGTGTTCGTGTCGCTCGCCCACCCCGATTGTCGGCAGCGAATGCGCGGCGACGAACTTGCGCACGATCGATACTTCCGCCTTGACTCTCATCTCAGTCCGAGATGCTTATGTATCTGTACGCTCAGCCGCCATCGCGGATGCCGCCGAATGTATTCGAGGCACGCCGCGGCGTGTTCCGGGGCGTTGTCGCGCGGCTGCAAGAAGAAGTGCTGAAACTCGAGTGCCTCCACCTCTGGTGGCTGAACCCCCAGCTGCGGGTACACGAGCTTGAGCTCACTTCCATGCGTTACGAGGAGCTCGTGCTTGCCGCCTTTGGGGCTCACGGTGACCCAGTAGTCGCCGCGAGGAAGCTCCACGGTCCCGTTCGTTTCGATTGCGCAGCGTAACCCCAAGGCAACCACGTCCTCGACCAGCTCGGACGTGAGTTGCAGTGCCGGCTCGCCACCCGTAAATACGACCAATTGCGCGTCTTGGCGCAACGCGCTGATCCGCGAGACGAGCTTGTCATGCGTCACCGGCTCACCGTGGAAGAAGTCCGTGTCGCACCAGCGGGCGCAGTCGGCGAAGCCCTTCGGGCGATCGACGTGCCGTCCCGTCCACTGATTGCACCCGGAGAACCGCACGAAGACCGAAGCTGTGCCGGCATTTGCGCCCTCGCCCTGAATGGACCAAAAGAGCTCGTTGATGCGGTATTTCATACGGGCGGTGAATGGACGAATCGAATAGCGGCAGGCCCATCAATCAATGCGCACGCCGGGCTCGCCGAGCGACACATCAACAGCCTGCGCCGGTGGCGCAGCCGCGGCAAACGTGAGGCCGCACACCCGTGAGCTGCCTGCCTGCGCGGCATGCGTTACCAGCGGCCATCGTGCGATGAAAACGCAACCACGCAAGGGCGATCCGAGCGGTTGCTCCACGCGTGATTTGTCCCGCGCTGGACGACGGTATCTCCTGCCCTCAAAGCAACTTCCCCCATATCCAGAACGAGCGTGATCTCGCCCTCGAGCACGAGGCAGAAATCGAGCGTATTCGTTTTCTGCATATAGGGGTGCGGAGCATCGGGCGTATACGTCGAGGCACCCGGGGAGCCCATGGAGCGGAAGAACGCCTCCACGTCCCGTGCCGTGACCCGATCGCGGAAATCCTTATCGGGCGGAAAAGTCACCACTCGGCACACCGAACCGCGCGGCGGCGGCTCCATCGTGTGCGGCATGTCGAGCGTTTCGCGTACGCCTTGAATACGCGCAATACGCGCGGGCGTGCGGTCGGTTTCGCGTACGCCTTGAATACGCGCAATACGCGCGGGCGTGCGGTCGGTAACCCAGATACGTGCCGACGAATAACCCGGCCGCGCATGGTCGGTCCGCACGTCGGGGGATGGACTATCTGCGATGGCGACCGACTTGCCCTCCTCATCGTCGATCGTAACGATCCGGCGCACGGTTTTCGCGGTGGCATTGCTCATCGTCAGCGCTCGAACCGCGCGCCCATCATGACGAAAGCCATGAGGCTGCCTTCACGGGGGTTCTGCCATCCATGCCAGTTGCCGAGTTGTACGACGACGTCGCCCGGCTTCATTACATGCTCGCTCCTGTCCAGCACGAGCACGCGCTCGCCTTCCAACAGCACGCCATAATCGACAGTTTCCGACTTGTGAACGGGCGAGGAGTAGCCGTTCGCGCCGCCCCGATCCCACGTGCCGCCCGAGCGCCTGCGCGGCTCGTGCAGCGGCACTGCGTTGGGATCTCTGGAGACATCGTAGCCTTCGGGTTTGGGTGGGGACTGCACGATCCGCAGGTGTCCACCGGTTTCTGGCGGCTCGAAATTGAACGGAAGCCGCCCACAATCGCGATCGTCCGCGAGCGGTATCGGGCATCTGTCGTACACCCACACGTCCGTCATGCACGTTCCCGGCCGGATCGCTCCCGGATTTACGTTCGGCGCTGCACTATCGAAGATGACGCGCGAGCGTCCCTGAGCATCGTTTCCGGTCACCACGCGGCGAATTGGCTTGATTTCGCTTGCCACTGTTCTGCTCCTCTTCAGTCCGACTTGATGCCCGAGCCTTAACTACCTGCGCCCGCTTCGCCACATCAGCTCGCAATATCTTCGTCGGCGAAAAGTTGTTTCATCGTTGCCCGGCTGTGCCTCTATTGCATTAGCAAACCAGATCGAGGTCAACCAGCAGTTCTGATAGTCTGCGCCACAATCGAAGTAATGTCATTCCGCCGGATCAGGGTGCGGAAAGTTTCGCCGACGTACCCCGGTTTAACATTCATCGCTGAGCTGTGCGAAAGTGACTCGCGCATAGCGTCCACTATAAACGAGAGACGCATCCATAAGTAGACAAGGCGAAAGATACGTACTGCCCGTAGGAACGGAAGTATCGAAGTCGCCCCCAATTCAGGAGACAAGTGAACAGGCAGCAGCTTCGCAAGGACCATCAGGTCGATCTGCCACGGCGTGCTCGTCCCCCTTGCCATGCGAGGGCGAGCCAAACCGCAGGTACTGCCGTTGCAACTACTCTCAATCCTATTCCACTACCCGCTATCGGATGCTCGGCTATAACCACCCTCCGCCCGCGAAAGCGGCACACAATGAACCAACCAGCGAAAGGGGATACCCATCGAAAAGCGTATCGTTCGACTTCGGTAAGACGGGTAGCCGCGGCGATGGGATGGCGCGTGAAGTCGGAGAGGCATACGACGTGAAGCCGGGTACAATGACCTTGTACGCAGCGGACACGGCAAGTAGACCCAGGAAACCGAGCGGGGTTCAGCCGAGCGTCCGGGCATGAAGCTGTTACGACACCCGGGCGTTGCGGCGGCGTTGGCCGCTGCCGGTTTGTTCGGGGTCGGAACGCCGCTCGCCAAACTCCTGCTGGATGCGGTGAGCCCTTGGCTGCTCGCTGGCATCCCGTAATGTCCAATTTCCCGAACGAGAACCTCACGCAGCCGCTCGTTGGTAGTAGCTGAGCATTCCGCCGAGTCGTGTGCGTCGTTGGATAGGGCCGGTGTTCGCAGAGACT